>CASGBM010000018.1 GCA_949299615.1 uncultured Eubacteriales bacterium
GAACCTAAAAATAGCATTTTAATGCTGTTTTTAGGTGTGAAATTGTAAATTTCACACAAATGGTTTCGCAAAACCATTTGTTCAGTAGACATTATTTACGGGCAACCTCTACCATGTGGAATCCTTCCACAACGTCGCCCTCTTTAATATCATTATAGTTTTCGATACTTAATCCGCATTCATAACCGGAATTTACTTCTTTTACATCATCTTTAAACCGCTTTAAAGATGCGAGCATTCCTTCGTATACCACGATACCATCACGAACCACACGAACCTGAGAATTCCTCTGGATGCTCCCGTCTGTTACATAACAGCCGGCAATGGTACCCACGCTGGACACTTTGAAGGTCTGCCGAATTTCTGCATGACCTGTCACTTCTTCTTTGAAGGTAGGTTCAAGCATTCCCTTCATTGCTGCCTCAATCTCTTCAATTGCCGTATAAATTACCCGGTACAGGCGAATATCTACCCCTTGCCGTTCAGCCGATGCCGCCGCTCCTGCATCCGGACGCACATTAAATCCAACAATTATTGCCCCAGAAGCAGATGCAAGCATCACGTCTGACTCGCGGATTGCACCAACGCCTCCATGAATTACCTTCACGTGGACTTCATCATTCGACAGCTTTTCAAGCGACTGCCGCACCGCTTCAACCGAGCCCTGCACGTCAGCTTTTACAATAATGTCAAGCTCTTTCATTTCGCCTTCTTTGATCCGGTCAAACAGGTCGTCAAGGGTTACCGCGGGATTAGCATTGATCCGTTCTTCTTTGAGTTGTTGTTTCCTCTTTTCCACTACATTTTTAGCCATTTTTTCATCTTCAACTACATAAAACAGATCGCCGCCTTCCGGTACTTCGTTGAGCCCCAAAAGCTCTGCCGGAACAGACGGACCGGCTTTTTTAATCCGTTTTCCTTTGTCATCAAGCATCGCCCGAATGTGTCCCATGGCAGTTCCGGCAACAATAGTATCCCCAACGTGCAGCGTCCCATTCTGAACCAAAACGGTTGCTACCGGACCGCGGCCTTTATCCAGTTTTGCTTCAATTACCGTACCTTTTGCCTTGCGGTTCGGGTTTGCTTTTAAATCGCGCATTTCTGCAACCAAAAGCACCATTTCAAGCAATCCCTCTATATTTTGCCGTTTCTTAGCAGAAACTTCTACGCAAATGGTATCGCCGCCCCAATCTTCGGGGATCAAATCATATTCTGTCAATTCCTGCTTAATTTTATCCGGATTGGCGCCTTCTTTATCAATTTTATTAATCGCAACTATAATGCTGACATTTGCCGCTTTCGCGTGATTAATCGCTTCTACGGTCTGCGGCATGATACCGTCATCTGCTGCTACCACCAAAATAGCAATATCCGTTACCTGTGCCCCGCGCGCACGCATTGCTGTAAACGCTTCGTGTCCCGGCGTATCTAAAAACGTAATTTTTTTATCATGAATCCGCACACGGTGTGCACCAATATGCTGCGTGATACCGCCCGCCTCTGTGTCGATTACATTGGTGGAGCGAATCGCATCTAAAAGAGAGGTTTTGCCGTGGTCTACATGTCCCATAACAACCACAACCGGAGAGCGCGGCTCTAAGGATTTTTCATCATCTTCAAAATCATCAAATAAAATGTCTTCATCGGTCAGAATAATTTCTTTTTCCACAACTGCACCAAAATCTTCGGAGATTAAAGAGGCAATATCAAAATCAATGGTTTGGCTGATTGCCGCCATAACCCCCAGCGCCATCAGCTTTTTAATCACTTCCGTAGCAGGAACTTCTAACCGCTCCGCCAGTTCTCCAACAGAAATCTCATCCGGAATAAGAACCGTTTTCTTTTCTTTCTTCACTTTCGGCTCTTTCACTGGAACAGTTTTACTGATTTTAGCGTTATCTTTTAACCGTCCGCTTCCTTTCTTCAGTTTCTGTTTTTTCACTGCGTCATCTTTTACATTTGTCGGAACCAGCTCTTCAATTTTTTCATCTTCCAGTTTATTCAGGTCAACAACCGTCTGACGGGTATCCACATGGCGAACTTTACGCTGAACAGGCTCTGCAATAATTTTTTCTGCGTCCTCTACCTCTTGCAGTTCTAATTTTTTCATTTTCGGACGCTCTGCTTTCGGTGGCGTCTTTTTCGGCTTTTCTTTTTTCTTTAGTGCTGTAGCCGCTGCTGGCTCTGCTTTCTTTGGGGCTTCAGACGCTGCCGGCTCCGCAGGTTTTTGCGCTTCTTTTAAAACCGCTTCTTTCGGAGCTGCTTGTTTTGTTTCTTTTGTTTGCGCAGTCTCCGCTTTCGGCGCTTTCCCCTCCGAAACTGCCTTTGCCGCTGGTTTTTCTGCCGGCTTTTTCTCCGGCAAATCCATCTTTTTCCCTTGTGCAAAGGCTGGAATTTCTATTGCCTTGTCATAGCGCTGTGTTAATGTTTCAAATATAATATCCAGTTCTTCCTGCTCCAGCGTACTCATATGGTTTTTAATCGGGAAACCATACCCGTCGAGCAATGCGATCAACTCTTTCGAATTACAATCCAATTCCTTCGCAAGCTCGTGTACTCTCACTTTTGACATATAGTCGCCACCTCCGAA
Organism: uncultured Eubacteriales bacterium; assembly: GCA_949299615.1. Lineage (GTDB taxonomy): Bacteria > Bacillota > Clostridia > UBA1381 > UBA9506 > RGIG1666. Next base: position 2,591 of record CASGBM010000018.1, read on the forward strand.
AATTTAACCTGTCTCTATGTAATGCAGCATTCGCCGCTATCTTTATTGTTTATAAAATGTTTTTTCACTTTGCTGTGTTTGCCGGACCAATTCTGCCGTTCTTTGTGCAAATCCCGGATCCGTAATTGCCAGTGCGCTGCGGTTATCTCCGCCGCCGGTCACTCTGCCCAGCATTTCTTTCGTTTGTGTTATCATACACTCCACTCCGTAGTATTGGCACTGACTCGCCAATTTATCCTTCGTGTTCTCCGCAGAGTCTTCAGCAACGATCACCAAACGAGCTGTACCGTTCTTAATTGCCTTTTCCGTTAAAAAAGCGCCTTTTTGAACTTTGCCTGCCCGAAAAGCAATCCCGATAAAATGAAGCAATTTATTCACAAAAACGCCCCATTTCCTCTGCCAAATTTTGATAAGTTTCTTCTGACACATTCTGCCGGAACGCCCGGTTTAATTTTTTCCGCTTTACGCATTGTGTCAAGCAATTAAAATTTTTGCACAAATACGCGCCGCGTCCCTGCGCCTTTGCGCCCGGATCAAAAAATATTCTATCCTTTTGTTTTCCGATACGAAGCAGATCGCTCTTTAAAAATTTTCCGCCGCAACCGATGCATTCGCGTATCGGCAAATGTGAGGATGACATATTGGCAACCGCCTTTCCCTCAAAATCACAAAATAATTTATGTGTTCTGCGTTTAAACTTCCGGCTTAATATCAATTTTCCAGCCGGTCAATTTTGCTGCCAGGCGGGCATTCTGCCCTTCTTTGCCAATGGCTAAAGAAAGCTGATGCGCAGGGACAATTACCCGTGCACTGTGTGATTCCTCATCTATTGTTACACTAACGACATCCGATGGCGATAGCGCTGCAGAAATAAATTCTGCCGGATCCTCCGAGTATTTTACAATATCAATCTTTTCTCCTGCTAATTCATCACAAATAATCTGTACTCTCGAACCTTTGGACCCAACGCAGGAACCAAGCGCATCTACGTTAGGATCTGAAGAGAATACCGATATTTTAGTTCTGGATCCCGCTTCGCGCGCAATGGATTTGATTTCCACAATCCCGTCTGCAATTTCAGGAACTTCTTGTTCAAACAAACGCCGGATCAGCCCAGGATGCGAACGGGACAAAATGATTTGCGGAATTTGAGCCGCCATTTTTACTTCGGACACATAAAATTTCATCCGCGCTCCGGGAAGATATTGCTCTGTCGGAAGCTGTTCATTCAGCGGCAAATACGCTTCCATATCCCCATAAACCTGTACTGTTACGCCCCTGCGGTCATATTTCGTCACCAGGCCGGTAATCATGGAGTTCTCCCTGTTGTGATATGCATCATACAGGTTGTCTCGTTCCGCTTCTTTAATTCTTTGAACAACAACCTGTTTGGCTGTCTGTGCCGCGATTCTGCCAAAGTTTCTTGGCGTAACCTCAATATTAACAATATCTCCAAGCTCATAGCGCTTATCCATCGCCTGTGCTTCCTCTAAACCAATCTCCAGGTTTGGGTCGGACACTTCTTCTGTGACTGTTTTTTGCTGGCAAACTTTTATGTCGCCGCTTTCCCGGTCAATGGTAACCGCCACATTCTGCGCATGTCCATAATTTTTCTTATACGCCGCTATCAGGGCAAGCTCTATGGTTTCCAAAAGATCCTCTTTTTTCATATTCTTTTGATGTGCCAGTTCCCCCAACGCGGATATAAATTCCTGATTCATTTTTGCTGCTCCCTCCAAATCTTCTCATCAACGCACGCCGCAAGCGTGTAACTGTTTAAAATATCACGGCAAGCCGTATGCTAGCCGTTTTTGCCTGATCAATTTCTATCGTTTGTCCGTCATAACGAACCGCTAGTATTCCGTCTTGATACCCCAAAAGCTGAGCCGTCATTTCCTTTGTGCCGCAAATGGGTGCATAAAATTTTATATCAATCTCGTGTCCCAGGTATCGCAGGAAATCAGATTCTTTCTTGAGCTGCCTATCCATGCCGGCTGAGGACACTTCCAGCACATAAGCCTGCTCAATGGGATCCGTTCGGTCAAGTTCATCCGAAAGCTCACGGCTCACCTCTTCACAATCGTCAATACTTACGCCGTTTTCTTTGTCAATATAAACCCGCAAAAAATACTCCGGACCTTCTTTCACAAATTCAATATCCCAGATAGAAAGCCCCTTGCGCTCCGTGATCGGCATAAGCAACTCTTCCACCGCCTGAATTATTTTTTGATTTGCCATAAGCCCCTCCTGCTGTTTTCGTTAGATTCCATGAAAAGTCTAAACAAAAGGATACGGCATTGGCCGTATCCTTCACGAGAAGACACTCTTTTGTACACAATCTAATCCTCAAAGCAAGGGATTATCTGTGATTCGCAAAGCACTCGCTGCAGTAAACAGGTCTGTCGCCCTTTGGTTCAAACGGAACCTGGCATTCTTTCCCACACTCTGCACAAACAGCTGTATGCATCTCTCTGTTCGCCCGCAGGCTAGCTTTTCTTGCGGCTCTGCAGTCTTTGCAGCGTGTTGGTTCGTTTTCAAACCCTTTTTCCGCATAGAATTCCTGTTCTCCGGCTGTGAATACAAATTCTGCACCACAATCCTTACAAACTAACGTCTTGTCCTCGTACATTGTTTTCCCCTCACTTTGAAAATAAAAAAATAAAATTTATAGTGAAATGAAAGCCTTTCTTTCATTCCCCATACACCACAACAACAAACTGTATTATTCCCGTTCGCGCAAATATTTCTCCAGCTTGCGCTTAATGCGCTGAAGCGCATTATCGACCGACTTCGCATCTTTTCCGATCCGCTCTGCAATTTTGCTGTAACCAACGCCGTTTAAATGGTAGGCTAATACTTTCGCCTCAAATTGACTGAGGATTTCCCCCATACAATCTTCCACTCCGCGCATATTCTCTTCGTCAATGATAAGCTGTTCCGGATTTTGAGCCTGATGGTTCTCCCTGCAATTTTCCAAATACTCAGAACCGCTGTCCGGCTTATTCAGAGAAACATAATTGTTTAAAGGAATATGTTTCTGGCGCATGGATGCTTTTACCGCCGTAATGATATGGCGGGTAATGCAAATTTCTGCAAATGTCTTAAATGAGACACGTTTTTCAGGGTCAAAATTGCGAATGGCTTTGTAAAGCCCAATCATCCCTTCCTGCACTACGTCTTCCCGCTCTGCGCCAATCAGGTAAAAAGATTTGGTTCGGGCTTTGACAAAATTCTTATACTTGCGCACCAAATGGTCACAAGCATGTGAATCGCCGCTTTTCGCTAATTTTGCCACTTCTTCATCTGGGATGTCTGCATACACGCTCTCCTGCTGGACCTCTATCAAATCAGGTATCACGCCGACTCCTCCCATTAGACCGCTCCAGTCTGTTTGTCACCATTATATGATAATGAAACGATAAAGTCAAGCAAAATTCACAGTTTTTTCATAATTTTTTGTTTTTTTCTTCGTAATTATGTTCGAAACGCGCTTTTTATCCTGAAATTTTCCAAAACTTTTTGAAAAATTTCAGGCGGCGGCGCAGAAAATTCCATATATTGATTGGTGGCTGGGTGCACAAAACCCAAAACGCCCGCATGCAGCAACTGCCCGTTTATATGGAACTGCTCTGCAATTTTATCTTTTTTTAAGCCATAAACCGGATCCCCGACAATATGGCAGCCCATGCTCGCCAAATGCACCCTAATTTGATGGGTTCTTCCGGTTTCCAGCCGACAGGACAAAAAAGTTGCTCCCCAAAACCGCTCCAGCACGGTAAAATGCGTTACCGCATTTCTGCCGTCCGACACCACTGCCATCTTTTTACGGTCTTTTTTACTTCTTCCAATGGGTTTTTCCACCGTAAAATTATCTTCCCGCACCCCTTCATGAATCAGGCAGACATACTCTCTTTTCACAGAATGATCTTTAATTTGTTTTGCCAAAGATATATGCGCTTCATTGTTTTTTGCAATTACCAAGATCCCGCTGGTATCTTTGTCAATCCGGTGTACAATCCCCGGCCGCACAACCCCATTAATGGCTGAAAGGCGGTCTCCTGCATAAGACATGAGCGCATTGACCAGCGTGCCGCTGTAATTGCCTGCCGCCGGATGAACTACCATGCCCTGCGGCTTGTTCACCAGGATAATATCCTCATCCTCATACAAAATATCAAGGGGGATGTCTTCCGGTGTAACCGCAAGTCGTTCCGGTTCCGGCAGGTTGAAGCACACTTCCTCGCCCGCGCGGAGCTTATAATTTTTTGGCCGCATAACGCCGCTGACCAAAACATGTCCGTCCTCAATCAGCTTTTGTGCCGCAGACCGAGTCATTTGCGCGTGCTCGGCAACAAACAAATCCAGCCGTCCGCCGCTTGCTTCTGCAACCAGCCTCATTATTTTTTCTCCTTTTTATATTCTGAAAAAATCAGGTAAAGTGCCAGCATAATCGCGCCGGCCACCACAAAACAATCCGCCGCATTAAAAATCGGAAAATTGATCAGCCGAAAATCCAAAAAATCGACCACAAACCCCCGAAAAATCCGGTCAATAAAATTCCCCAGTGCTCCGCCGACCAAAAGAATTAAAGAAACATTGAGCCATTTGTTTTTCGGGCGGTATCGAACCATAAAATAAATGACCCCTAAAAGCACAGTGACGGTAATAACCGAAAAAATCCAAATTTGATTTTGCAATATTCCAAATGCCGCCCCGCGGTTTTCACAATAAGTAAGATGAAACACGTTTGGAATTAACGAAACGGTCTCCACCTGCGTCAATTTTTCTAGTACAATCCATTTTGTAATCTGGTCTGCCGCAAGCAAGACCGCAATTCCGATAAAAAATACTCCTAACAACATGCTCCCCCTCATTTTCTCATATTTAACCGCCGCATTTTACATGCAAAGACTATATTTCCCTGCATATGCCTATTGACAGCCGAAAGGCAGCCGCAGCAAAAGCTGCAAGCTGCCACAAACTACTATGCGATTGAATCCCGGATAATAAGCGCAATAAAGACCAGCGGCTCGGAACCAACATTTCGTATGCCATGTCCTTCTCCGCTTGGTGTAAAAGTGCAGTCACCGGCCGTAACCGTTTTTATTGCGCCGTTGTCATTATAACTCCCTCGCCCGGACAAAATATAGTAACTTTCACTTTCTCCTGTATGAACATGATAGCCCACCTCTGCACCCGGCTCTAATGTCGCGCATGCATATGTGCGGAGCTTAGACGGTTTCACCGCATCCGGCAACAATTTTTTCAACAGCAGTTTTCCGTTTCCGTTTTCCGGCCGTTCTTCCATCATGGTTTCCATGTTTTCCGGCGTAATGATCACGGCACTCCCTCCTTCGCGCAAATCTACTCATTTTCTTTTCAACTCACAGCTGCGATGCGCACCGAGCACAAAGCGTTTCGTGACCATCTATTGTGCCAACGGTTTCACTCACCATCCAGCAGCGTTCGCATTTTTCTCCCGGAGCCGCTTCTACTGAAACTTTCACACCGGCATCGCCGCACAAGGCGTTTTCCGGCGCTTCCTCTATGGGCTTGACCTCAGCCGCGGATACGATAAAATAAGTAACCAAATCTGATTCTGCCGCTTTCAGCAGTTCCAGCGTTTTTCCCTTTGCAAAAACGGTCACTTTAGCGCCCAGGGAATGACCGATGATTTTATCTGTCCGCGCCATTTCCAAAGCCTTGGACACATCCGCTCTCACCGCGATAATTTCTTCCCACTTTTGCGCGAGGGAATCATCCTGAAATTCCTCTCTCACAGAAGGCATGGGATTAAAAATTACGCTTTTGGCATCGCAGCTGTCATCGTGCGGCATAAACTGCCAGATTTCTTCCGAAGTAAAGCACAGGATCGGCGCAATCATACGGCAAAGCGCATCTAAGATATCATACATCACCGTCTGTGCACTGCGTCGCAAGACGCTGTCCGCTTTTTGCGTATACAGCCGGTCTTTGATTACATCTAAATAAAAATTGCTCATGCTGACTACGCAGAAATTATGAATGGCATGGTATACTGAATGGAATTCGTATGCGCGGTAGCTCTCCATTACCTTTTCAACCAAGCTGTTTAAGCGCATCATTGCCCAACGGTCAATCTCCGGCATTTCCGCCGCCGGAACAACATCTGTATTCGGGTTAAAATCATGGATATTTCCCAGGATATAGCGTGCGGTATTTCGGATTTTACGATATGCTTCGGAGAGCTGTTTTAAAATTTCCTTAGAAATACGCATATCTGTCTTATAGTCGGCAGACACAACCCAAAGCCTTAAAATATCTGCGCCGTACTGGTTAATAATATCCTGCGGGCTAACGCCGTTGCCCTTTGATTTGGACATTTTGTCGCCTTCAGCATCTACAATCATACCGTGCGTAATTACTTTTTTATACGGCGCCGTTCCTTTGGTCGCAATGGCAGTTAAAAGCGACGACTGGAACCAGCCGCGATACTGGTCATTCCCCTCCAGATAGAGATCCGCGGGGAAACGCAGACCATCTTTAACCTCTAAAACAGCCGTGTGTGAAGATCCGGAATCGAACCACACATCCATAATGTCTTTTTCTTTTGTAAACTCTAAGCCGCCGCATTCGCATTTTGTACCAGCAGGCAGAATGTCCTTTGCGTCCGTTTCATACCAGGCATTCGAGCCCTTTTCGCGGAACAGCTCTGCAGTAGCGCGAATTGTGTCATCATTAATTAATTCTTTGCCGCATTCCTTGCAGTAAAAAATCGGGATTGGCACGCCCCAGGTTCTTTGGCGCGAAATGCACCAATCGCTTCTGTCGCCCACCATTGCTGAAATACGCTCTTCTCCCCATTTGGGAAGCCACGAGACATTTTGAATGGCACGGAGCGCGTCTTCTTTGATGCTGTCCACAGATGCAAACCACTGTTCTGTTGCGCGGAACACAATAGGCTCATGGCATCTCCAGCAGTGCGGATATTGGTGGATAATTTCATTTTCCGCAAACAACGCTCCCAATGCTTTTAGTTTTTCCAGAATTTTTGCATTGGATTTTTCATAATATAACCCGGAAAATTCGCCGGCAAGCTCATTCAAATACCCCTTATCATCCACAGGAACAATAATCGGAATATCTTTATAATTCTGACAAGCGATATAGTCTTCCACACCATGACCCGGCGCTGTGTGAACACAGCCCGTACCGGCATCCAGTGTTACATGGTCTCCTAAAATCACCAGCGATTCTCTGTCAATGAACGGATGTGCGCATTTCATCAATTCAAAATCTCTGCCCTTAAATTCAGCAATCGTTTCATACTCAGAAACACCGCCAACTGCCATTACGCTGTCAACCAGTTCGCTGGCAATCACAAACGTGCCGTCAGCCGTCTTTACCAGGCTGTAATCATAATCAGGATTTACCGCTATGGCCACATTCCCCGGAAGCGTCCATGTAGTAGTTGTCCAGATCATGAAATAAATATCCGAAAGCTTTTCTGAAACGTCGGCAAACACGCCATTATCTTCTGTCACACGAAACTTTACATAAATAGAGTTCGTTTTATCTTCTGCGTATTCAATTTCTGCCTCAGCCAAAGCAGTTTCACAGTCGGGGCACCAATAAATTGGCTTCAGGCCTTTATAAATCAGCCCCTTTTTGGCCATTTCCCCAAATATTTCAATCTGTTTTGCTTCAAATTCGGGCGCCAGTGTCAGGTAAGAATTATCCCAATCCCCCAGCGAGCCCAAACGCTTAATCTGATTTTTCTGATTCTCAACATAGCTGAGTGCAAAATCCTTGCACACGTTGCGGAAAGGAACAATACCAACCTCGTTTCGGTTAATGCCAAGCTTTTTAATTGCCTGACGTTCAATCGGCAGTCCGTGCGTGTCCCAGCCGTGAATATAAGGCGCTTTAAAACCGTCCATATTCTTAAATCTGGTAATAATATCTTTCAGGGTTTTATTCAACGCGTGCCCCATATGCATATCTCCGTTTGCATAGGGGGGACCGTCATGCAGAATAAAAAGCGGTTTGTCCGCATTCTTTTCCATTAAATTTTCATACAGATCCTCGTCCTGCCATTTTTTCAAGATTTCCGGCTCTCTTGCCGGCAAATTTGCACGCATGGGAAAATCTGTTTTCGGCAGGTTCAGCGTGTTTGAGTAATCAACTGACATCTAAGTTCTCTCCTTTTTCTATGCGTAATGTCAAATTTTTTTCTCTGGCTCCAGATACCATCCGTTAATTTTACAGGGAAAAATCCTTGAACACATCATAATAAGTGTCGCTGTCATCCTTTGGATGCTTTTTGTTTTTCTTGTCGCTTTCCACATTTAATATAATTTCTTTTTCCGAATCCGTATCAAAACTGGAAACATCCACCGTTTCCTTTTTTACACGGAACCCCTCGGCATTGCTCGCAGCATCCTGTCTGAGATCTTCTTCCTCGGCTTCCAGCTCCTGTAATGTTTTTTCTGATTTCATATTTTTTTCTTTCATCAGTTTCTCTACAACCGGATTTATGTGTGTGCCGCGCACCGTTTGTGCAACGGGGATTTTTTCAGAAAGCGGAACTCTTTGATCGTTTGCGCGGTTTCTAGTTTCCCTCTCTGCCATAGAGACGCTTCCGGCTTCCGGAAGGTCTTCTACATGCTCCGGCATCGGCGGTACAGGCATCGTATCTTCCATGTTTTCCTCTTTTAGTTTCGCATTTTCAATTTCCGGGACAGGCGACGTGTGCTGCACCGAATCAATCGTGACAGGATCAATTTTCACCCGGTCAATGGATTTGATTTCAACCCTGGGCATATCGTCCAACAGCTTTAGGTTCGTTTCAAGCAGCGAACGCATCCGGGCGCGGTAGGCATCTACTTCCCCTTGCAGGGCAAGATATGAATTTTCAAGCTCTTGAATCGTTTTATCTGCGCTCGCAATCGCCTCATTTGCTCGTGTCTGCGCTTCCCTTGTGATATTTTCTGCGCGGTGATACGCATTTCTTTTAATATCCTCCGCTGTTTTCTGTGCCGCAATAATCGCATTCTGCATGGTTTCTTCCATTCCGCGATAATTTCCAATCGTCTCCTGCAGCATGGCGTTTTTTTCTTTCAGTGTAGCATTTTCACGGTAAATTTTTTCATAATCATTCACCAAAGTCTGCAAAAACTCTTCCACTTCATCAATATCATAGCCACGAAATGCCTTGCCAAATTCTTTGTTCTCAATATCAACCGGTGTAAGCATCATAACGCTCCCTTCCTCAAATATATTGCAAAACGGTGATCCGTATTCTTCCTTTTTTCGTTTCTCCTAAAACGCGGTTCAGTTTCAAGCGCCCAAAACCGCGGACAGAGACAATGTCCCCTTCCGCCATGGGGCAGTCAGGACTCTCTTCCTCCGACCAGTTGTGTTGAACCAAGCCCGCGCCAATCATTTCCTGCGTTTTAGCCCGCGATTTCCCCAGCGCCAACGCCAAAACGCTGTCAAGCCGCAGCGATGACACGGTGCCGCATATCTCTTTTGTCTCTCTTGGTGCAAGGATAAGCTCTGACAGGTCTGCCCTGTCCGTCGTTACATTTTGCCGTCCCACCCTTCTCAAATTCAGCCGGATAAAATCAGCAATCGAATCTAGGCAAAATAAAACGGCGCCCGTTTCCTCCGGAAGAATGTCTCCCAAAAGACTGCGTTCGATCCCCAGCCCTAAGACAGAGCCGAGCACCTCTCGGTGCCCAAGCTTTTGCGCTGCTTTGACTTGAAGCGCAGATATGGGAAAAAGAGCCTCACAAGGCTCCATATAATCCGGAAAAAAGCCGATTACCGTACGTTCACAGTCCGCCGTTCCGCCCCACACCATATAGGAAACAAAAGGCGGAACAGACGCAAACTGCTCAAATACAACCCTCTCGTGCGGGCTGATAAATTTTGTAAATTGCGGCGACCGATAACGGTCCGCAGCTTCTGCGCCGTTATCCGCTTTCCTTAAAAACAGACGGTCTTCCTCGGTTAAACTATGATAGCTTATCATAATTAATAGGACCAGGGGAATCCTTTTTTCAATTCGTCTTTAAAATCTCCCATAATCCCTACATTATACGGCGCAATCAAAAAGATGCCGTTTGCAACCTTTTGAATGTTCCCATCGACTCCATACACTGCACCGGAAAGAAAATCTACCACGCGGCGGGAAACATCTCTTTCCAGCTTTTCCAAGTTAATTACAACCGGCTTTTTGCTCTTTAAATGGTCAGCAATATCCTTTGCATCCTCAAAACTCTGAAGCTGAATGACAACCACCTTAAGCTGCGTTGTCGCATGGATATTCACAACTTTTCCCCTTTTGCCGCTCGGAATCACAGGCTCTTCCGGTTCCTGCATATTTTCCGGCAAAAATTCGTCCTCTTCATCATATTCGTCGTCAGAAATTCCAATCCATTTCAGCATTTTGTTCATAGCACCCATTGTGTTTCCTCCTTTTATCTCATTACAACATTAACTTCCTCAGGTGAAAAGGGCTGTGCCGACTCGAACAATGGTCGCTCCTTCTTCCACTGCTTCAACATAGTCGCCGCTCATGCCCATGGATAAAGTGTCTATATTACTATTATCGTATTTTTTCGACCGTATGTCAACAAATAATTCATGAAGCTTTGAAAAATATTTGCGGTTTGCCCCAACTTTTTCCTGTTTTGGAGCAATGGTCATCAAACCGCGCAGTCTGATATTAGAAAACAAAGCAAGATTTTCCAGCATCGGCTCTAAATTTCCCGGAGCTACTCCAAATTTGCTGGCCTCACCGGATACGTTTACCTCAACCAAAATATCTATTACTTTACCGGCCATTTGCGCTCTCCGGTTAATCTCTTCTGCCAAATGCACACTATCCACCGAATGAATCAGCGAAACTTTATCTATAATATATTTTACCTTGTTTGTCTGCAAGTGTCCGATTAAATGCCACTGCGCTTTGTTTCCAATCGCTTCATATTTTTCAAGCAGGGACTGAACTCTGTTTTCACCCAAAATATCCACTCCCGCATCCAGAACCTCCTGCGCGGTTTTTGAATCCACCATTTTCGTTACTGCACACAACTGAATTTCTTCTGGTTTTCTTCCCGCACGGATTGCCGCTTCAAAAATATTGCTGCGGATCCGTTCTATATTATCCTGTATCATACTCAGACTCACCTCTAAACTAAACCCTGCCAAGGCCTTCGCAATAAATACGAAGCGTCTCGGACACATTTTAACAAAAACCACCCATGGAATCAGGACCGTATTTAGTTTACAAAAGCCCCTTCTTCAAATTTTCGTGCTTTAACAATAATTTCATCATATAATTTTAACGGTTTTGTCTCGTCTGCTGAGGAAACTATCGCAACATCCTGCGTATTATATAAAATATTGATCGGAAGAAACCGCATGACACCGTCCCGTTTGGCAAAAACGCCAACCGTTCCGTCCTGCGTGTGAATTGCAGAAACGCTAACACGAAATCCTTCATATCTATGACGGATAAAATCGACACTGACCGTTCTCTTTTCCAAGAGAGATTCCAAATATTTGTTGCATTCACAAATTACGGTTACACGCCCGTTTTCCTCCGCGCTCACAGAATACACCTCAGCGCTTAAAACCTCTGTCGACAGCTCATTGAACCGCAGGGAAACACTGTCACCCTGTTTTAAATCCAGCGTTTTGGCAGGATCAACATTCATAGCAATAAAATACCGGAAATTGTCTATAATTTTGCAGGCAAACACCGATGGATGGTTCTGCCCGGAAACTACATTTTGACGCTCTGTCTCTTCCAGTTCATCCACAGCAGACGGAGTCAGAGCGTCCATATTATATGGCGTGATCAATGATTCCAAACCGTCTGTAGAGGCAACAAAAATCCCCGACTGGTTTGCCCTCAGCTCTTTTTGCACCGTTCCAACCTGTCCTAAGAGCGTGTCTCTGGTCTGTTCCAATTCCTCCAGCGTGTTTGCCGCACCGCTCTCCTGCCCGCTGACAACAGCGCGGCGCTCAGCCAGTGTGGATAACGATATTTTTAGCGTAGCAACCTGAGCCATGTTTTTTTTCTGCGCACTTTCGATAATATCATTTACCTTTGTATCAATTTCGCTGTCCAGCTTTGCTACGTCACTGGAAAAGCTAAGTCCCTCTTCCTGACTGGATTTTACCGTTTCAATCTTTTTATTTACCCTGTCCAGGCGCGCCATTACCTCGGTGTCAACTGTGCCGTTGTATACGTTGGCAAGCAACATCCCTTTAGAAACCCTCGCACCATTTGGAACTTTTGCCTCAACGGTTCCGTTTGAGCCGGTTTCGTACAACGTTTCATACTTTATTAAAATTCCTTTTGTGCTAACCATTTCTTCCATAGCGCCTTCTTGCAGCGTTTCATACTGTACGTTTTCATCAAAAATGCCGCGCACAAAATACATCAGCACAAGAAGAAGAAAAATAGCAACCGGTATGTACCACTTATTTTTCATTTTTCATCTCCTGTAACGGCAGCCAGACATTCTTATCACGCCGATTTTTCTTCCCGTATCGCAATAGGATACTATCTGTAATAGTATAACATAATTCTCCTTTTTTTGCAATGCAAAAAAAGGAGAATCCGCAAAAATGTTTATGACAGGCAGAGACCTTGATTGCAAAATCCAAAATTTGCCGGGCGGCAGCATGGCACGCCCGGCAAATTTTAACGGTAAATCATAATATCGCGCAGCTCGTTCCAGGAAAAATCCATCACGACAAAATCGCCGGGATTGATCTCACGAATGGTTGTCAGGTAAATTTTTTCTTTGGACTGCTGACAGCAATACACCGAATACGCTTTTGAAATCAAAAAAGCTTTTTCTCTCTTTTCTTCCGCGCCGACATCTAAAAGCAGGCGTCCCGACGCCGCATCAAAATCCAGCACCGTCCCTGCCACCGTAACACGGTCGCTCGACATTCCAAATTGGTCATTGTTGCTGCCCACTCGTCCATCCAACGTGCGGTATAAAAATTGATACGCCACCACTTCGCCGGCTGCATTTGTGGAAAAAATCAGCGCATCGCCGCAGGCAAAATCAGGCTGCACTTCTTGCGCCAGCACATAAGACACCTGTTCCCCATTTTGGTAGCCGTTTATTTTCGTCACTTCCAGGCCGTCTGCATCTATGGCTTTTGTTGATTTAATAAAGAAGAACGGACGGGCATATTTTCCGTTTCCGCCGGAATCTTTTTTCTCAAAAACCAAAATTATATCGGCAACCTCATAGGAATCTTCGTTATAACTCCACAGCCGATAGGTGCTCCCGTTTTGAAAATAGGAGCTGTTTGTCGCCTGGTATCCGCTTTTATCCGCTGTCTCATACGGGATGGTAAATACCAGCGTATCTTCATCCACATACGAATCGGTATCAAATGACATGGTGGAGGAAATAAACTCCATAGGCCAGTCCTCATATACCCTGCTCCGCGCCAGCACACCGCTGCCCGCCTGCGCCGTATCCAAAGAAACCACTTTTCCCTGTGAATTGAATTTAATTTTGACAATTTGGCGTTCGTTCAATTCTTCCGGCAAATTGTCCTGCGCCAGCTGCAAAGCCGCTCCATTGTAAAGAAGGGATGACGAAAGCTTTGCCGTCTGCCACTCTCCGTTTGAAAGGAAGAGCTCCGCCAGCCATCCGCTGTCAGCGCCTTGCTCCCACATGATCCCATTTAAAAGCATAAAATCAGAGCTTTGCGACATCTGGGCAATTCCAATGCATCCGAAATGATCAAGACGCAAGGTAGCAGTTGCTCCGACACGCAGCTCCTCCGCCGCACCCTCATCAATTTTTTGCCGCAGATAAGCGCTTAACGGATAACGCTTGCCTTTGATTGTAACAGAACCATTTCCTTCTCCGGTTTCATATTCCGTAATCTTTCCCTGTACCTTTTTTTCCGACGCCAAAATCGTCATCTTTTGGTGAGCGGCGCGCGCTTCGGTTTTTGCGATACTCACCACTTCTAAAGGCGCAATATCTTCCAGGGCAATTTCCTGATAACCGCGCCGAACAAACAAATCCAAATCCTTGGTTTCCACCACTTTTAAGGGATCATACAAATCCGTAATCTTTCCGCTGTCAGGTGAAAGATTCCCTACAGCAAGCGTTTCATAGCTTTCTACCAAGGCGACATCATACCTGCTGTCTCCGTCCGTATCCAGCAGGGTTACGCTTCCTGTCTCAGGCAAAAGGTTATCTTCTGAAAAAGTTCCGGAACCGCCGTTGTAAATCAGGTTCGTGTTTTTGGAAAGCTGCACCGTTCTGGTCTTTCCGGTCTCCGAGTCGCGATAGGATAATTCTGACATTTCGTCCACCTGCAAAAGGTCATCCGCAGCAATTACGAGCGCCTCGCTTCTTTGCGTATCTACTGAAAAATATACCATTTCCCCAAGCGGCTCGCTTGCCTCCAGCCGGATATATGCCTTTCCATAATACCCCAGCCAGTCTGCGGCATCGGTAGCGCCTTTGTCCAAAATTTCGTTCTCCAGCATTACTTCATTCTTTGCAAGAGGCTCATCGGCAACAATTCCGGCATAATAATTGGCAGTAATCCGCCCTTTACGCGGATAAATTCTGTGGTACTCGGATAATATGGTAACGTCTTTCTGTGTGACATATTCCTCCATGTCCCCAAAGCCTGTCTGTTTTAAAATGTCCAGCTCTATGGTATTGGCAAACAGTTTTGCTACCTCTCCCCGTGTCAGCGATTCTGCCGCAGATTTTTCAACGCCCTTTGTCACACCGCTCTGCGCTGCATACGACAAATATCCGGACGGATAACCTCCGCGCCGCTCGGCAAGCACATCGCCGCCAATCATTTTCACCAATACTTTTGCCGCCTGTTCCATGGTAATTGGATCATTCGGCGCAAAGGTATCGCCGCTGGTTCCGCACATATACCCCATGGCGCAAACAGTTGAAATAGCAGGAACCGCCCAGCTTTCCGGATCGACATCCGAAAAGGAAAGCTCCGATCCGCCTGCGGCGTTTTCCACGTTGCGCGCGCGCATAACAAGCGCGGCAAATTCTGCGCGCGTAATCGCATTTTCCGGACGGAAAGTTCCGTCCTCAAATGCCGTTACAATTCCAAACGCAATTAAGCGATCAATCTCTTCTTTATACGGGCTGTCTTTATAATCCTTCTGTTCCTCCGGGTCAATTTCATAAGGCTCCGGGATAGGCTCCGACAGTTCCGTTATGGTAATGTTATCTACATAAAAATCCGCATTTCCGAAACCAAAACCGATTCCTCCGGTTACCAGAGGCGTTTCATCGCGCAGCTTTGCGGCAGGTGTTTCCATATCGCCGTAATAAATCCAGATATTTTTCCCGGACACAACGATTTTCATAGTAACCCACTGCAAACGATCTGCATAAAAATCAGCCGTCACTTCCCCGATGTTGGTCTTTTCTTCATGAACCACCCGGTCAACCACCATTTTCCCTGCGGCAGAATCAATATACATTTCATACCGGTTGCCGTCTGAGCCCCTGCGCACATAAATGGAAGGCGCAGTGGTGCCTGGTTCCTTATAATCAATTTTCATGTCAAAGCGGAATTCATAATCTGAAAACGTCTCCGTTTTACTGTTATAGTCATAGCTTCTGACACAATATGCATGACCTTCTTCTGTCTCTACAATTCCGCTTTTGTCTTCATAACTTACCCAGCCGTCCATGGCGCCGCTTTCAAAATCTTCCGTGTATAAAATACCTTCCTGCGGAAGAGTTTCTTCGCTTTGAGCAGTTTCCGGCACAACCGCCATCACTCCGGCCAGGAAAAATGCCATGATACACACAATCCATCGCTTCATGCTTTCTCTCCTGCTATCTGTTTTCTTTTATTTTATCATTTCATATATCATTTTAACTGCCTGTGCCCGGCTTGCCAGCGAGAGCGGTTCAAAATTCCCTTCCTCTGTCCCGTTGATAACGCCTGCACCCGACAAGTTTTCTACTGCCGCTTTGGCATAATCCGAGATGGTGTCCGCGTCTTTTAAAACCGTTTCCGTTCCCAATGGCAGAGAAATCAGTTTGATCTCTAGCACGCGGAAAAGCATAACCGCCATGTCCTGCCGCGTAATTTCTTTTTCCGGCTCGAACAGATTCTGATCCGTCCCCTGCACAAATCCTGCCTGCTGTGCCGCCGCTACATACGGCGCATACCACGCGTCAGCCGAAACGTCAGCATATGTACAGCCTGTCTCCGGCAGTTTAAAATGAAAAGCATGGATAATTAGTTTTACAAATTCCGCCCGCGTAACATGCCTATCCGGATGAAACAACCCGTCTTCATATCCGCTGACAATTGGCGGGTTGGCTCCCGCCAGCGTCTTGACCGCGTCATATGCCCAATGGTCACTCGGAACATCCGGGTAGCAGGAAACATTTTGGGGCTCCTGCGTTGGCTGCGGCTGTGCAGAAGCGGAAGGAGCAGGCGTTGGCTGCACCGTAATGGTACTGCTGCCGCCGGAACCGCCGGAGGATCCGCCACCCGAACCGCCGCCCGGCCGCCGGGTTGGAACCGCTTCTGCCTTTGCGTTTTCAACTGCCGCAGAGAACGCGTTTCCAAACGCCTCAAAGCTGTAATACCTTTCCTGATTCAGCGCCTGATACACCGCCGTTTTTTCCGAAGGTTCCAATTCGTTCAGCATACTCAAACGAATTCCCAGCGTTTGTTCATACTGGTTTAAAATTTCTGGAATATCTTTGTAGTTGGCACAGTAGATAGACGCTAAAATGACATTCGGCAGAAAATCCGCCATGGTTTCCTCCAGAGAATCATATCTATTTTCTTTTAACCCTTTGTAAAGCCCGTTTAAAGTCTCTATCTGCACCTTTTCCTCCGCTTTGGAGTAAATTTCTTCCGTTTCCGGCGAAAGCATGTATAGTGCGGGGTTTTCCGTCATTAATTCACGGATTTCATCGCCGCCTTCTGCCGTTTTTAAAAGCGCAAACGCCAAATGCGGCATAAATTTTCCGCTGATATTTTCCGCTGTAAATCCGTCATTCTTTTCCGCCAGCATTCGGCTGCATACGCCGTTTTGCAGGGTTTCTTCCCCCAGCGCGGCAAACAGCTCCACATCCAGCCCAAAATGCTTTGCGTAACGGCTGTTTGCAGAGTCTAACAGCAGTTTACGAATATCCTGCGCCGTTTGCGCAAGATTTACCGTTTCTAAAAAGCTGTCCAGATTTTCTTGTTTGATGTATTCAATATCTGACCAAACAGGCTGGGCGTCATCACTGGCCGCATATACCCGATAATCTCCCTCCGGCAATGTTTTGTCCAGCGTAAAATCAAGCTGAAATGCACCGTCCGCCCCGGGACGCGCAAGCTGTGACACATAAACTGCTTGTGCAATCTGCGGCGTGGAGTTTTCTGCCGCCGGGTCAAATGCCTGCACCAAAACGGTCACACTCTGCTCCGTATCCTCCATTAATTTTCCCGTCACCCGAACCCCGCCGTCATTACACTCGGCCGATAAAGACAATTTCGGTGCTGTTCCATCGTCCGGCGGCATGGGTCTGCGCTCCGGTTCCTCGCCGGAAACGGCAGCATCCGCAAGCGGTTTCATGCCGTCCCAAAGATAAAAAGCATACCGGGCGCCTTCCGTTTCCGGCAAGGAAACCACAAGGTTCGTCTCTTGCTTTTCCGTACCATTTAGCTCGTTCCCGATAATGGTCACAGGAAGTGCGGCAAAAGCACACATATTGCCATCCTGGTACACTGCTGCCACAGCACTTGCTGTCACATCCTCTTCCAAATGCGAAAGCGCGCACACGTTAAGATTCACCATGTTCTCCACAATCTCCGTATCCATGGACAGAATTTCTACCGGTTTTTGCCGAAATGCCGAAGCTAAATACCAGTTGTCCACCCCTCCGCCTGTAATCGTAATTTCACCGGGCGGGAGCGTTTCGCCTGTATCAAACTGTAAAACGGGCTCCGTCATATCTCCGTAATAAAACAGGATTTCGCTGCCAATTGCCGCAAATCCGACAGCAGTCCAAACAGCATCGTCATCTGCAAACCAAACCGGCGCTTCCGAAAGCTCGGCTCCATCCTTTTTCAGAACCGCGGCGCTGTGGAAAACGGAGCTGTCCAGTTCTATTTCATATCCGTCCGAAAAAGAAAACACGGGATTTTCTGTTCCATAAGGCTTATAATCTCTGATCCAGTTGAATCGGGTGATAAAATCCTGCAGTTCACCATCGGCACCAATTCCCCCGGCTGCATCAATATAGTGGTTGCCGTTTTCTTCCTCAACCACAGTTTCAGCTTCCGGCTGAGATTCATAATCATAAAAATGAATGATTTCCCTGTCTGTCTTTTCTGTGATCCACTCCGTCTCCTCATGCTGCGGCAGGGTTTGTTCCACCATTAAATTATCTACATAAAACGCTGTAACTCCGTTTTTAATAAAGCAAAAGCTACCTCCGCCGGGCGTTTCTCCCTCCGTATCTGCAAAAGAAATCACAGGTTTTTCCATATCCTTGTAGTATATATTGACAAGGTTTCCCGTCAGTTCTATTCTGACCGCAACCCAAGCTTCATTATCTTTTGTCAGCGGCACAGATGCCGTACCCAGCCAGAACTCTTCCTCGCCGATAAACTTTTGCACGCCGATTTCCTCTGAGCCCTGTTTGTTATATAAATACATATGATAATATGCGCCGTCGCGCACACGGAACCGAAGCGTAGGCCAAGTATTGCCAAAAGCCCCGTTTGCGTCCCGGTAGTCCATTTTCAGATCAAAAGAAAAGGCGTAGTTACGCAGGTTTGCCATTGCGTTTTTTTCAAAAAAATCGGTCGAACCCACGCTGTATACATATTGGTGTTCCCCCTCTTCCAACACGAAACTGCCATCTTCTGTCTCTGACTCCCAGCGCGTTTCATCCTGCGTCTCAAAATTATCAAAAAAAAGAAGCAGATTCTCCGGTTCTGCCGCAATCACGGGAAACATTTGTATAAAAACCAGCACCGCCAGTAATAGACTAAATTTTTTCATTGCCATGACCTCACATTCCATCATTCTCCTGATTTGCATAAATTTATACAATTATTTATATTTTACCACATCTTTCTAGCTGTTACAACCCGAAAACAAAAAGAGACGCACAAAAAAATAACCGCAGGCTGCAATCGCCTGCGGCAGCTGTTTAATCAAGACTTCCGCTCTTTGCCAATAAAAAGAAATCTACCGCTATTTTTTAATATCTCTGTGGTTAATCACCGTAAAATAATTTTTATTTGACAAAAACTTCCCCAATTCTTCCGCAACCGTAACGGAGCGGTGTTTCCCGCCGGTGCAGCCGATACTAATCACCAGCTGCATTTTTCCTTCTTCCGCATACTGCGGCAGCAAAAACAAAACCATATCTTCCAATTGCTTCAAAAAACGCTGTGTTTCGTCAAACTTCAGTACATAACTGCTCACCGGCATATCCAGCCCGGTCAATTCTTTCAGTTCCGGCTCATAAAACGGATTGGGCAGAAAACGAACGTCAAACATCAGGTCGCTGTCGAGCGGAATTCCATACTTAAAGCCAAAAGAAACCACATTGACGCTGATATTTTCGAAGCGGTGCCGTTCTTCAAACAGTGCTAAAACCTGTTCGCGAAGCTGCCGCGTTAAAAGCCCGGATGTGTCAATGACATAATCTGCCTGACCGCGAATCGTGCTGAGCAGACGGCGTTCCTCCCGGATTCCGTCCTCAATGCGTCCGGATCCGGCATGCGGATGTTTTCTTCGGGTTTCTTTATAGCGCTTTATAATATAGTCATCCGAGGCTTCCAAAAAAAGCACTTCACATTGATTGCCGTTTTTTTTCAGTTCCGACAGTTCGTCACCGAGCCTGGTTACCAGATCTCCGCTGCGGGCATCGATCACAAACGCAATTTTATCCATGGTCAAACTGGAGTTTTGGCAAAGCGTTACAAAATTGGAAATAAGCGTTGGCGGCATATTATCAATACAGTAATATCCAATATCCTCTAAGATGTGCGCCACACTGGTTTTTCCCGCTCCGGACATTCCGGTTACAATTACGAACTGCATGCTTGTCCTCCTTCTCTTTTTCTTGCAATTTATCTCAATCTAAGCTAAAATCCTCCGCAGAATATTTAGAAGTATCCACTTCTTTTTTCCTGCGCACCTGGCGCGCGATTAAATTATACTGAAATTTTTTACAGGAATGTTCCTTGTTGACAGCACCGTATTTTGAGCAAAGCAAATCCTCAGAATAAGGGATCCTTTTGGCTCTGGTACAAAACAGGCACATGGGTCTGTGGTCATATTTAAACTCCATCTTCGCACCTCCTGCTAAAATCAGAATTTAATTTTATCCGCAAAGCAAAAATTTAGAAATGAGTTTCTGCCTAAAAGCTTCCAAATAACGAAAGGTTTGAAAAATCAAAAGCAGGCACGGCAAAATCTGCCGCGCCGCTTTAGACAAATACATCTGTTTTTGATTATTATTCCACCGTAACCGATTTTGCCAAGTTTCTCGGTTTATCAATGTCGCAGCCTTTCAGGCTTGCAACATAGTAGGAAAACAGCTGAAGCACCACAACCGCAAGCGACGGTGTAAACAGCTGGTTCGTTTTCGGGATATAGATCACTCCGTCGGAGCACTCCTCAATGGAAGTGTTGCCTTCTTCTGCAATCGAAACCACCAAAGCGCCTCGCGCTTTTACTTCTTTGACATTGCTCACCGTTTTTTCAAACAGCTGGTTTTGGGTTGCAACCGCTATAACCAGTGTTCCGTCTTCAATCAAAGAGATTGGGCCGTGTTTTAATTCCCCCGCACCATACGCTTCGGAATGAATATAAGAAATTTCTTTCAGCTTGAGCGCCCCTTCCAGAGAAAGCGCATAATCCAAACCGCGGCCGATAAAGAACACGTTTTTGGCGTTATAATACTTCGAAGCCAGATACTGGATTTTTTCTTTTTGGTTTAAAACCGCTTCAATCTGTTCCGGCAGGCGCAGCAATGCATCGCCATATTGTTTTTCCATCTCCGGCGTCAGTTTCCCTTCTGCCTTTGCCAAACTCAGCGCAAGCAGATAAACCGCCGTGAGCTGAGTAGAATATGCTTT
>CASGBM010000019.1 GCA_949299615.1 uncultured Eubacteriales bacterium
AATCAGCTCTTATGATTATGGTAGATTTTGCTATTTCACAGTTTAAGAAAAATCATAAAATAGATAGCAATCATTATGAATTTGAATTATTCTTAAAATTATATTTTTTATTTGATCGAGAAAATATAAGAAAAATTCATCACAAATGGATATTTATTGATGAATTTCAAGATTATTCTTATTGGGAAATAGAAATATACAGAGCAATGTTTCGAGACACTTCGTTTAATTATTTTGGAGATATGAATCAAAATATCAACGCTAAGGGATTAGGAATAAGAGACTTTGAAATACTTACTAATAAAAAATTTGATAAATTTAGAATTCCTGAAAATTATCGTAATGCTAAAGAAATTACTGATTATGTAAATAAAAGAATGAATTTGAATATGTATCCAATTGGATTAAAAGGAAAAGTTGTTGAGTGTTCTTTAGATTGCTTTTTCGAAACAATGGCAAAGGATAATAAACCTTCTACAAAAGCAATTGTTATTTCTAATGAAGAACAACAAAAACTAATAAAAAAATATGAAGATGAATTTCCTCTTTATTTTGTTGGAGAAGATGAGGTTTCTATCGCATCTAATAAAATAAATGTGTTAACTCCTTTGTTAGTAAAAGGATTAGAGTTTGATGTTGTGTGTGTATTAGAAAAAGAAATGAGTAATAATGAAAAATATGTAAGCTTTACAAGAGCATTAACAGAATTATATGTAATTAACGAGGAAATATAATATGCAGTTTGAAAAAGAAATATTAAGATTTTGCGAAATCTTAGATGAGGAAATAAAACATATAAACCAAGATGAATCTAAAGATTATGTATTAACAGAAGGAAAATTTGTTAAAGAAGAGAACAATTGTTATATTTATATATTTAATACCGAATATGAAATTCGGTTAACCGATAGTTTTCCAGTTACGATTAAAGTAAAAGGGATAAATTATGAAGCTGATATTATTAGTATTGAAAAAACTAAAATCGTTTTGTCATTCAAGAGAAAGATTAATAATGAAATAGATAAAGTATTTCTAAAGTGTAACCCAGTTTTTTTATTAGAAGGCTTGCGGTCTAGATTGTTAGAATGTCAAAATAAAACTAGTAGCTTAGCGCGTGTTATTGTTGAAGATGGAATCGTACATGGTCATCAAATTGAAATAGCCAAAAAAGAAAGTTTATATGACATGATAGAAAATAATAAAATTACTTTTATTTGGGGACCGCCCGGAACTGGAAAAACAACAACATTAGGCAATTTGGTTAAAAGATATGTCGGAAGAAGTAAACATTCAGGCAGGATTTGTTGCAGAATTTAACGGCGGAAAACCTGCAGTCCTTTATATCACTGGTTCCACGCTGTACCGTATTTTTATCAACGGAAAATTTGTGCATTATGGTCCGGCGCGTGCGCCGCATGGTTATGCGCGTGTAGATGAACTAGACATATCCGATTCTGTTGTCGATGGAAAAAACACGATAGCGATAGAGGTTGCGGGTTATCATTGCTTTACCTATTATACAATCAAACAGAAAAACTTTCTGATGGCAGAGATTTTAAGAGATGATCAGGTATTATGTGCCACAGGCAACAATTTTAAGGGGTTTCGACTGTATGAGCGCGAACAAAAGGTTATGCGCTATTCGTTTCAAAGAAATTTTACAGAAGTCTGGAATTATGGCAAAACCCCTTGGACAAGCAGAGAGGATTTTGCGGACCTTGAAAAAGTTGATTTAAAGCTGCAATTAATTCCGCGCGCTGTACCGATTCCAAATTTTGAAACACGCCGCGTGCAAAACGTATTGGAAACCGGAGCATATGAAATAGAAGAACGGGAAGTTACGAAAGATAGATACATAACTAATATATCAGAACAGTTTACGGGTTTTCCGGAAGACCAATTGGTTTCGTTTCCTTTTTACACAGTGCAGAAAATGAAATATACACAGCAAGAAAATAAAGATGCGTTCCATTTGATGAAAGGGAAATATTCTATTTTTGATCTGGGGAGAAATACAAGCGGGTTTATTCAATCTAAATTAGCAGTAAACAGCACTGCAAAAGTATTGTTATATTTTGATGAGTTACTGCACGACGGGAAAGTAATTTTTAAAAAATTTGATACCGCAAATGTCATCGAATATAATTTAGAAGCAGGTGCGGAGTATGACCTTATCAGCTTTGAATGCTACGGATTCCGTTATCTTGCAATTGCGGTTTTGGAGGGGGATGTATCCATTCAAAGTGTAGGGGTGCTGGAATATAAATATCCTCTTGGGGAGCAACAGGACATTTTCATAGAGGATAAGGAACTGGAACGGATTTATCATGCTGCGGTGGAAACGTTCCGGCAAAATACGGTTGATGTGTTTATGGATTGTCCAACACGAGAACGGGCAGGATGGCTTTGCGACAGCTATTTTACTGCACAGGCAGAATATTGTTTTACCGGAAAATCGGTTGTAGAAAAAGCTTATATGGAAAATTTTGTCCTGGCAGAACATTTTCCGTTTTTGCCGGAAGGAATGCTGCCGATGTGTTATCCAGCGGATCATCCAGATGGCATTTTTATCCCGCAATGGGCAATGTGGTATGTGGTGGAGTTAGACCAGTATTTGATGCGCGATGCAGGTGCGGATGCAGAATTTTTTCGTGAAACCTGTTACCGGCTGGTGCATTATTTTGAACAGTTTGTGAATGGAGATGGATTGCTGGAGCGCTTGCCGTCATGGAATTTTATAGAATGGTCGAAGGCAAACGAGTGGTCATTTGATGTAAATTATCCCACCAATATGCTGTACAGCAAAATGTTGGAAATTATCGGCAGACGGTATCAGGATGAGAAAATTTTGGAGCAGTCACGAAGACTGAAAAAGAAAATTGTTACGCTGTCGTTTGACGGCAAAATGTTTGTGGATAATGCTGTAAGAGACCCCAAAGGGATCCTGCGAAATACGAATAACCATTCGGAAGCTTGCCAATATTATGCATATTTCTTTGAAATCATAGACCGGGGAGATTCTCGTTACCGGGATTTAATAAAACTGATATACGACGTGTTCGGTCCGCAGAGGGAAAAAAATAAAATTATGCCGGAGGTAGAATATGCAAATGCATTAATGGGCGTTTATATGAGATTGGAGTTATTGCTAAAGTGGGGAGAAAAAGAAAAATTGTTGTCAGAAATCAAGCAGTATTTTGGAGGAATGGCAGAAATTACCGGTACTTTATGGGAGCACAACAAGCCATGCGCAAGTCTTAATCATGGTTTTGCTTCTTTTGCCGGTGTGGTGATTCAAAATTTATTAAAAAATGGATTTTTGGAGTAAATTTATTATCAAAGTAGAAAAATTACAATTTATCAGAAAAAAGTTATATGTTAAAATTATATACGAATCAAGATGTGAGTAAGCGCTTTGGAGTAATTGTTTTAAAAAACAAGGAAGATTCAAAGCGCCTTGTTCTGTATACAGTCCGTAAAGCAAATATGAGAACGGAAATGGATAAAACATAAGAGAAAATGATTTTAAAATATTAGGATACAATGTCGCTCCAAGCACTATATGAAACGAATCCGTTCTTTGCTTTATAGAGACAAATTCGGTGTAAAGTCTTTGTGGTTTTTAGTCGGGTTTTGCCCAGATAATTTGGCGTATAGGGTGTGGACAAGATAAACTGTTCCAAACCTTTACAGTAAATATTATTCAAAGGAGGAGACCAAAAGCCAATGCTAAAAAATACGTGCAGTCGTGTTCTTTCCGTTGTCTTTATCTTGACGATGGTTATCACAGGGTTACCGGTGCATGCGGAAATAGAATATGTAACCGCAGCAGACGGAAAGCTTTACAAAGGCGGAAAACCATTTCGTAGTATAGGTGTTGATGCGCTGATGGTTGCGGAGTATTTTATTGTCGGAACGCCGGAGGAAAAGCAGAGAAGTATTGATATTATCCATTTTTTAGCGGAAAAAGAAGTGCCGTTTATGAGGACATGGGTTGGAAACATTTACGCGACCAACAATATGACAAATTATAAAGCTAACACGGAGCAATATTGGGCGGGAATTGATGAGTTTTACGATTTGTGTGAAGAAGTTGGTATTGATGTTGTGCCCACAGTAATTTGGGACAGCTTGCCCCATAATATGCCCTGGTATGAGCAGGAGGATATTACGGCTTGGTTTGACGAAGGCAGCCAAACTGTAACCGAGCTGAAAGCGTTTCTTAAAGATTACATAACCAGGTATAAGCCGCGGGAGTGTATTTTGTTTTGGGAAGTTTGCAATGAATCGAATCTGGCAGTCCTTGCAGGTAAAGATTATTATTCATTTCTTCCGGAATACCTTAAAAACATCAATAATTTACATAATATTGTAACGTATCAAAAAAGTGTTAGTATGGTTGCAAACGAGATAAAAAAATATGACCCCCAAAGGCTGGTTTGTCCGGGAAATGGAAATGTCAGAGACGAATGACAATGAACTGGAATCGCAGATTGCGGCAAATCTTTTTACGCCGGGTGCAGTTGACGTTTATTCGGCGCATCCTTATGTATCATATTGGCCGCTGACAGAAGAAAACTATGAAAGCACAATAGAGAACGAAGTCAGAAAATTGTCTGATCACTCCAAAAGGATGGGAAAACCGGCATTTTTTGGTGAGTTTGCCGTTTATAATGCCGATGCCCCGCTTCCTGCGGACGAAATGGACGATTATAAAAAGTATCCAGGAAAAAAACAATCATATAGATTGCGGAATCTTAGGAACGAAGTATCTATTTTCAGTTTTGTCTGAGAATGGGTATCATCCTTTGGCACTGGATGTATTAAACCAGAAAACATTTCCTGGTTACGGCTATTGGATTGAGCAAGGCGCT
Source organism: uncultured Eubacteriales bacterium (assembly GCA_949299615.1). Taxonomy (GTDB): domain Bacteria; phylum Bacillota; class Clostridia; order UBA1381; family UBA9506; genus RGIG1666. The sequence goes on from CASGBM010000019.1 coordinate 4,875, forward strand.
ACTACTTTATGGGAAAACTGGAATGGGGAAGGCTCGCAGAATCACCACATGTTTGGCAGTGTTGTAGACTGGTTTTTTCGATATCTTGCAGGAATCCAGCCGGATGAAAACAATGCCGGATTTCGGCATTTTAAAATTAAACCTCATTTTGACAAAATAGATTGCTTGCAGTGTACCCATAGAGAAGTTACAGTGCAATGGGAAAAAGAAAAAAAGAAGACCTGTATTCAAATCTCCCTTCCCGCGGATAGTACAGCAGAGGTTTTTCTGCCGGACGGACAGACTATTCTGATTCGGGATAACTGGCAAGGGGAGTTAGAATTCTAATTAAATGAGAACGGTTTCAATCCATCACTTTATTTTGAGGGAGGACGCTTATGATACAAAATCCTATTATACCGGGGTTTAATCCTGACCCGAGTATCTGCAGGGTTGGTGAAGATTATTTCCTGGTGACAAGTTCTTTTGAATATTTTCCGGGGATACCGATTTATCACAGCAAAAATTTGCTGGAGTGGGAGCTGATTGGCCATTGCCTGACACGGCCGAGCCAGCTGTGCCTAGATGAAGCCTATCCCTCGTCTGGACTATGGGCGCCCACGATTCGGTATCATAATGGAACGTTTTATATGACAACGACCAACATGGCACATGGCGGAAATTTTTATGTTACAACGAAGGACCCATATGGGGAATGGTCCGATCCGATCTGGGTGGATATCTCAGGAATAGATCCTTCTTTTTATTTTGAAGGCGATCGGGCATATTACACAACCAATGCTGAAGCGGAAGGCAAAAAAGGAATTGCTATGGCAGAGATTGATCTTAAAACAGGCAAATTTAAAAGTGAGATCAAACATATTTGGAGCGGCACAGGAGGTCTTGCCCCGGAAGGAGCGCATATATATAAAATCGGAGAGTATTATTATTTAATGATTGCAGAGGGCGGCACCCATTATGGACATATGGAGACCATAGCAAGATGCAGAAACATATGGGGAGAATATGAAGCCTGTCCGCACAATCCAATTATGACGAACAGAAACATTTTTTCAAAAATTCAGGCGACCGGTCATGCTGACCTTGTGCAGACGTCCAAAGGTGATTGGAGGATAGTGTTTTTAGCAATTCGCAATACTGCCGGGATGTTCCATCATCTGGGCAGAGAAACATTTTTGCTTCCGGTAGAATGGGATCAAGACGGCTGGCCTGTCGTAAACGGTGACGGTACAGCAGGATTTGAAATTAATATTAAAGAAAATGACGGCGCAATTGCTGAGAAACTTTATGATTTTTACGATAATTTCGATTCTCAATCACTGCACCCCAATTGGAACTTTGTCAGAACTCCAAAAGATAAATTTTTTGAGCTGACGCACAATGGCGTTTTAATGAAAAGCAACGGCGTTAAAATCAGCGATCTGAACAGTCCCGCCATGCTTTGCATGCGACAGCAGCATTTTAATGTCGAGGTGTCGTGCCAAATAACTTTTTTCCCGACGGACGACGGGGACAAGGCTGGTCTAACCGCTTACCGAAATATGTTGTATTATTATGAAGTTGCTATTATTCGTGATCAAGGGAAAAATAAGATTGCCATAAGAAAGAAAATTGGAGACATTGATATTGTTGTGTTTGAGGAAGATTTTTGTGTAGACGAAGTCATTTTGTCCATAAAAGCGGATGAACAAAACTATTATTTTGGCTTTGGAAAAAATTTAGAAAGCATAAAATATGTTGCGCAAGGCCGCACGCAATTTCTTTCCGCTGAGGCGTCGGAAGGCGTTTTTACCGGCGTGTTTTTTGGGTTGTTTGTGGAAAGTGACAATAAAAGCTGCAAAGCAAAATTTTCGAAATATCATTACCGGGAATACTAATTCTGCACTGGAAATAAACGGAATATGAAAGCATGGATTTGATTAAAAAATACAGAAAGAGTGAGGGTGGATAATTATGAAAAAATTTGTGCCTGATTACAGAAACATTGTAGATGCCGCGAAAAATGTGAAACCAAAGCGTCTGCCGCTTTATGAACACAACATTTCCGTCGATATTATGGAGAAAATTTTGAACAAAAAGTTTCTTCATTTCTTTGATACAGACCTGGACGAATTTTTTAGACATTATTGTGAATTTTGTGAAATCATGGGTTATGACGTGGTAACCTTTGAGGTGTGTGCCGGAGAGTCCATGCCTTACAGCGGTGCGCTGGGCGGACATAAAGAAGGGCATATAAAAACGATGCAGGATTTTAAACAATATCCATGGGATGAAGTATGCGACCGATATTTTGAGAGAGCCAAACCATTATTTGAAGCACTGCGCCGGCAGATGCCGGAAGGGATGAAAGGAATCGGTGGCGTTGGAAACGGAGTATTTGAATGTGTTCAGGATCTGACAGGGTATATGCAGCTCTGCTATATCGGCTATGACGACCGCGAGCTCTATGAGTCGCTGTTTTATAAAATTGGTGATATCTTAAGTCAAATTTGGGAAAAGTTCTTAAAGGAGTATGGCGATATTTAATGTGTGTGCCGCTTTGGAGATGATCTGGGATTCAATACGACCAGCTTGCTTTCTGCTGATGATATTCGAGAGCTTATAATCCCACAGTATAAGCGGGTTGTAGAAATCGTGCATAAATATGATAAGCCATTTTTGCTGCATTCATGCGGATGTATCTTTAATGTGATGGATGACATTATTGATGTTGCAAAAATTGACGCAAAACATTCCAACGAAGACAGCATTGCGCCTTTCCAAAAATGGATTGATGATTATGGCAGTAAGATCGGTAATTTTGGCGGCATTGACACCAACGTGCTTTGTGACATTGATCATACAGATTTAGACGAATATGTTTCCAATATTGTAAACTTGGCAATGAAAAAAAACGGCGGCGTTGCAATTGGAAGCGGCAATTCAATTCCTGATTATGTGTCACCAAAAAGATATCAGAAAGCGGTGAATATTGTAAGAAAAATGAGGGGGGACGATCAGTAATCTATTTTGCATTATTACAGAGAACAGGCATAAAAAAACAGAGAAAAAATATTCGTTTGAAATGCCATTAGAAAAACAAAACAGCGGTGTAAATGGTCAAAGCATTTTTGTGAAAAGCAGACTGAAAATATGGAAACCTCCAGGCAGAAGTATAAGAAATATATCTGCAAGGAGGTTTTTCTTTTTATAAAAAAATGTAATCAATGCGTAAAGTTGCTGCGCAAGTTAAAAATAGGTGAGGTTTTATCCATACTGTGCTGCAAAGAATTAGCGCATAGTTGTCAGCCGTTAAAGATCAAGATATTTAATAACCTTGTCGGTAAAAACAATTCCGTCAAGATGGTCAATTTCATGGCAAAAGCATTTGGCAAGGTCGCCTTCTGCGGACAAGGTGATTTTCTCACCGTTTTCGTTTAAGGCCTCTATGGTTACTTTTTCCGGACGAACTACGATTCCCCACACATTCGGAAAACTCAGGCAGCCCTCAATGACCTCGTGAGAGCCGGAAGTTTCTACCACTTTTGGATTGACCAGTTTTAAAAGTCCGTCGCCCATGTCAATCACGACCAAACGTTTCAAAATTCCCACCTGACAGGCGGCGAGTCCTGCTCCGTTTCCGTGATGGTACATGGTTTCGGCCATATCGTTTAAAATTGCACGGATCCGGTCGTCCACCTGATCTACCTGACGGGACTTCTTGCGTAAGATAGGGTCTCCATTTACAATAATGGTTCGCAGCGCCATACTTTTTTCCTCTTTTCTACAAAATAAAATGTGTCCGGAGTATTTATTTTTGCCGTTTGCGCATCGCTTCTTCAAAAGCCAGCTGCATTGCGGTTTTTTCCTCTTTTTGCTCTTTTTTTTGCTGGTTCAAATATTTCTTTACATCCTGCTTGCTTGCGCCGCTTTTTTGTGACTGCATTCGTTTCTGAAAAGCACTTTCTTTTTCCCGGTAGCCACAGGGACAAACAAATGTTTTGCTTTCTCCCTCACCGTATAACTCCAAAAATTTGTGGCAATTGGGGCAGCGCGCGCGTGTATGGACCGAAATTGTTTGTCTGTGCCCGCATTCCCTGTCTTGACAGACAAGCATTTTGCCGCGTTTGCCGTTTACCTCCAGCATAAATTTGCCACAGACCGGGCAAGGGGTGCGCGTTATGTTATCGTGGACAAAGCTTTCATCGCTGGTTTTTACCGTTCGGATCAAATCACGGGTATAGTCTTCGATTTGGTGGATAAACGCAGTTTTGTTTTCACTGCCTTTGCTGATGGCGTCCAGTTTTTGTTCCCATTTAGCGGTAAGAAGCGGTTCTTTTAAATCGGATGGGACAAGCTGAATCAGCTGAAATCCCTTAGAGGTAGGAACGATGCTTTTGCCGGAACGTTCAATATAAAAAGAGGAAAAGAGCTTTTCAATAATATCCGCGCGCGTAGCGGGCGTTCCCAATCCGCCGCTGATAAATTCCTTCATTTTTTTATCTTCAATCCATGAAGACGGATTTTCCATGGCGCAAAGCAAGGTCGCTTCTGTATAGCGCGCAGGGGGAGTGGTTTTCGATGCTTTCAGCTGAACGCTTTTACAGCGGAAGACAGAGGAAGAGGAGAGAACCGGAAGATTTTGCTCTGTTTCTTCTGTTTCTTCTTCGATATCATACACTTTTTTCCAGCCTTTTTGGAGTGTTTCGCGCCCAACTGCCGTAAAACGTTCCCCCTCGCAAAACAATTCTGCCTGAATCTTACGGTATTCATATGGTGGATAAAAACAGGTTAAAAACCGTTTTACGACCAGCGAATAAATTTTACGCTCTTCACTTGAAAGAACAGACAGTTCAATCGCTTCTTCTGTGGGAATAATGGCGTGGTGATCGCTGACTTTGGCGTTGTTAATCAAAGAGCGGGCAATCGTTTTCCGCGTTTTTAAAATTTCAGCTGCCGCCGGGGCAAATTCACCGGTCATAACCGCTTTGACGCGCTCTGCAAGTGTTGGAACGATGTCTTCTGTTAAATAGCGCGAGTCTGTTCTTGGGTAGGTCAGCGCTTTGTGCCGCTCGTACAGGGACTGCATATAAGATAATGTTTGTTTAGCTGAAAATCCATATAATTTATTCGCGTCGCGCTGTAATTCCGTTAAATCATAAAGCGCGGGCGGCGGGGTTCTCTTTTCTGTTTTGTTAACTTTTAAGACGGTAAAATCCCGGCCTTTTATTTTTTGAGCAATGGCTTCCGCCTTTGCTCGGTCAAAGATCGAAGATTGATTTTTGGAATCTTTATAGGTAACAAAAAATGAGCCTAAATCGGCATTTACTGTCCAAAAATCCCTAGGTACAAATTTGCGGATTGCGTTTTCGCGTTCTACAATCAGAGCAAGGGTAGGCGTTTGTACACGTCCGGCGGACAGCTGGGCATTAAATTTGCAGGTCAGCGCCCGAGTGACGTTTAAACCGACAATCCAGTCCGCTTCGGCACGTGCCTGCGCAGATTGATACAGATTAAGGTAATCTTTGCCGTCGCGCAGGGAAGAAAATCCTTGACGAATCGCCTTGTCCGTCTGCGAGGATATCCAAAGACGCTGAATGGGTTTATGATACCCGGCTTTTTCAATAATCCAGCGTGCAACCAGCTCGCCTTCCCTTCCGGCATCGGTTGCGATGATCAGAGAAGAAACCTCTTTGCTGTGCAGGAGAGATTTGACAACCCCATATTGCTTTGCTGTCTGCGGGATGACGGAAAGTTCCATTTTTTTCGGCAGCATGGGCAGCTGGTCCATGCTCCAGGTTTTATACTGTTTATTATAGTGTTCCGGCGCAGCCAGTTCAACCAGGTGCCCCAGTGCCCAAGTTACAATATAGCGGCTGCCGGACAAATATCCGTTTGCTTGGCTGCGGCAGCCTAATACACGGGCAAGCTCACGGCCGACAGAGGGTTTTTCGGCAAGTACGAGAATTTTTCCCATGGTTTCATCCCTTCTTTTTCATGTACAGCAACCCCTTTCACTGCTGCTGAACTTTTATATTGCGCAAGAGTTTTACGGCATCATTCATTTTCATCGGCAGGTACGGCAAATTGACTGTTGTAGAGTTCGGCGTAAAAACCGCCTTTTTGCAGTAACGCCTCGTGCGTTCCCTGCTCAATGATGTGGCCGTGATTCATCACGATAATGGTATCGGCTTCTCGGATGGTGGACAGGCGGTGGGCAACAATGAAACTGGTGCGCCCCTGCATAATATGTGCAAACGCTTTTTGAATTCGAAGTTCCGTTCTTGTGTCGATGTTGCTGGTAGCTTCGTCCAAAATCAGCATGTCCGGTTTGGTCAGCATAATTCTTGCAATACACAAAAGCTGCTTTTGTCCCTGTGATATGTTTGAGCCGTCTTCTGAGAGCACGGTATCATAGCCCTGGGGAAGCCGCTTGATAAAGTTGTGCGTATGCGCCGCTTTGGCGGCGGCAATGATTTCCTCATCGGATGCGTCCGGCCTTCCGTATGCGATATTTTCACGAACGGTTCCGGAGAACAGCCAAGTATCCTGAAGCACCATGCCATATTGTGCGCGCAGGCTTGCGCGGGTTACATTGCGGATATCCTGCCCGTTGACAGAAATTGAACCAGCATTCACATCGTAAAAGCGCATCAAAAGATTGATTAAAGTAGTTTTTCCGCAGCCGGTAGGGCCTACAATTGCAACGTGCTGGCCGGGTATCACCTGAAGATTAAAGTCTTCAATTAATTTCTGCTGCGGAGTATATGAAAAATCAACGTGGGAAACAGATACCGAGCCTCCTTCGGTAAGTTCCGGTTTTCCGCTGTCTGAAGATTCGGTTACTGCATCCATCACTTCAAAGACGCGGGCGGCAGATGCAAAGGCGGACTGCAGTTCTGTTAAAACGCCGGTAATTTCATTAAACGGTTTAGTATATTGGTTGGCGTAGGTTAGAAAACAGGACAGCTGCCCGACTGTGAGCCGTCCGTAAACGGCGTTAATTGCACCTGTAATCCCAACCAAAGCATAAACGATACCGTTTACAAACCGGGTACAGGGATTGGTCAGCGAAGAATAAAACTGCGACTTTACGCCGCTGTCATATAAGCGCTGGTTAATTTCTTCAAATTTTGCCTGCGCACGCGCCTCATAGGAAAAAGCCTTTACTACCTTTTGATTCCCGATCATTTCTTCTACCAAAGCGCCTAATTCTCCGCGCTCGGCAGATTGTTTGCGAAACATACCGGAAGAGCGGCGGGCAATGAATGCCGCAACAAAGAGAGAAAGAGGCGTTACCAGCACTACAACAACCGTAATTGCCGTATTGACTGACAGCATAAATAGCAGCGTACCCAAAATGGTGATCACACCGGTAAAAAGCTGGGTAAATCCTTGCAGAAGACCGGTTGAAATTTGGTCAATATCCACGGTTACCCGGCTGATTAAATCGCCGTGCGCCTTCGAATCCATATAGGAGAGCGGGACACGCATCAGTGTGTCAAACACGGAGGTACGCATATCATTTACGGTGCGGTAGGCGGCTTTGTTTGTAGCATAAGCAAGCAGCCACTGAAACAATGCACCAATCAAAATGGACGCAATTAAAATTATTAAAATCCTGAGAATAGCCGGAAAATCCACTTGACCTTTAGCAACAATATAATCAATTGCCCCACCGATCAGCACAGGAGCCCAGAGGGACATCCCAACGCTGATTACAGCGCTTAAAACAGCTAAAATTAAAAAGAAAGCGCTGGAACGGGTGTAGGAGAGCAGACGTCTGGTTAAAGCTTGTTTTTTCATTCTCCTGCCGCCTCCTCTTCCGATAATTGGGACAAACAAATTTCGCGGTACACATCGCACGTTTTCATTAATTCTTGGTGCGTGCCGATAGCGGCGAGACCTCCGTCGTCCAGCACAAGAATGCGGTCGGCGCGGCGGACAGTGTTAACACGCTGGGAGACAATAAACACGGTTTTCCCTTTGTTGTGTTTGCGCAGCGCAGCCCGCAAACGTGCATCGGTTGCAAAATCAAGGGCACTGGCGCTGTCATCCAAAATTAAAATTTCCGGCTCGCCAACCAAAGCCCGCGCAATTGTCAAACGCTGGCGCTGCCCGCCGGAGAGGTTTTTTCCGCCTTGCAATATTTCGGTCTGCAATCCTTTTGGCATTTGGCTGACAAATTCGCTGGCCTGCGCAATTTCCAGGGCGGATTGTATCTCCTGCGGCGTAGCGTCTTCTTTTCGCCAGCGCATATTTTCCTCTAAAGTTCCGGAAAACAGCACGGCGCGCTGAGGAACAACTCCGATTTTTGCCCGAAGCTCCGAAAGGGGGATGTCTTGAATAGAAATGCCGCCCAGCAAAATTTCGCCTTTGGTGACATCGTAAAAGCGGGGAATCAGATTCACCAGAGTGCTTTTTCCCGAGCCGGTTCCGCCGATAATCCCTATGGTTTCGCCGGGATGCGCTGTAAAACTGATGTCTGTTAGAGCATATTCATCTGTTTGATCATAAGAAAACGATACATTTTTCCATTCCAGCACAGGAGATTTTGAAATGGTTTTTGTTTCGCCCAAAGTGTTTTCGCGGATGCTGGAAACCGTTTCAAACACTTCCTGGACACGGGCGCCGCTTGCAGCTGCTTTTGTAAATATAACGACTAGGTTGGCAACAACCACTAATGCCAACAGGATTTGTGTCATATAGTTGACAAAGGCGATGATCTGTCCCTGCGTCAAAGAACCGGCGTCAACCCGCGTCGCGCCGAACCAGATAACGGCAACAATGGAGCCGTTCATAATTATGGAGGTAACAGGATTTAAGAGCGCGGAAATTTTGCCGACGTTGATCGAGGCGCGGAGCAAATCCTCATTCGCATCATCAAACCGTTTTTTCTCGGTTTCCTGCTTGGAAAAAGCCCGTATGACCCGCACACCGGAAAAATTCTCCCGAGTGATGAGGGAAAGCCTGTCCAGCTTTTTCTGAATCGCTTTATAAAATGGGACCGATTTTGCCATGACGAGGTATAAGGTCAGAGCGAGAAGCGGGATTACAATAAAAAAGATCAAGGAAAGTTTCCAGTCAAGGATCATAGCCATCACCGCTGCGCCTATGACCAAAAAGGGAGCGCGCACAACCAAACGGATTAACATCGCAACAGCAACTTGAAGCTGGTTTATGTCGTTGGTGATCCGTGTAATCAAAGATGGCGTGCCAAACCGGTCAATTTCCGTATGGGAAAGCGAATTGATGTGTGCAAAAAGACTGCTGCGCACTTTGGTTCCAAACCCTTGGGAAGCGCGCGCCGCTAGGTATTGGCAGATAAGAGCGCAGCAAAGCCCTACTGCGCCCAAAAGAAGCATAAGCCCTCCCTGACGCAAAATATAACCTATGTCGCGGTTTTGAATTCCAATGTCAATAATTTTTGCCATGACAAGCGGAACAATTAATTCAAAAATTGCCTCCGTTAATTTAAAGGCGGGACCGATAATTAATTCTTTTTTAAAGTCTTTTAAAAATTTTGTTAAATATTTCATATGCTTACCTTTCTATTGAAATACCTTTATTGCGCCGGAACCAGAGCAGGAAGAGAGAAGCAAAAAACGGAAACAGAAATCCTGCCAGCATGGCGGCGCGAAGCCCTATTTGTTCTGCACTAAGTCCAAGTTGCCGGGCAAAAGTATTCAACGCAGGAACACTTGAGGTCCAGTCGGTGACTATGCCTAAAAACCACGGACCAACAGATGCGCCGATATCGCCTCCAGCAGCAAGAATGGCAAACATCCATGCGCCGGCAAGCGGAAAGAAATCTGCCGCAATCAACAAGGTTCCCGGCCAGAGCAGGCTGACAGCTAAACCACTGGCGGCGAAAGCGGCCAAACTGAGCCAGGAAAACGGTGAAAATGCAATTATTAAAAAACAACAAGCAACAATAATGGCTCCGGCAAGCATAATCTTGGAGATGTCGAGCCGGCTGCCAATTTTGCCAAGCATGGTCCTGCCAATTCCCATCATAAGGGCAAAACCGCAGACTCCTGCAATATCGCCGAAAATTTTAGGAAGCTGTATCCCTTTTTCCATAAAAGAGGATGCCCATTGTGTGATTGAAACTTCTGCTGCCCCGCCAGCGGCAATGATCAGGAAAAATATTATGAAAAATCGGTTTAGTATCAGGGCTTTCATCCCTTGGCGATGCTCTTTGGGGACTCCCGGAGCAAGCGGAACGCGGATAAACATGAACATGTTAATAAGCGGAAGAATTGCCCACAGCAAAACAACGTACGGCCACGCTGTGCGGGAAAAAAAGTGCAGAAACAAGGTTGTGACAAGAACAACCACGACATGTCCCCATGAATAGGACGCGTGCAAAAAACTCATAGCAGAAACTTTTTCATCCGTAGGAATTGCGTTCACAATGGGACTGAGAAGAAGCTCAGAAAGACCGCCGGAGCCGGAGTAAATAATGGTTGCAATCACAAACCCGATATATGGAGAGCGCGGAAATATGACCGGTGCCAGTGCAAATAACACAAAACCAACGAAAGCCAAGGCAGGCGCCGTTACGACAAAGCGGCGAAAACCGTATCGGTCTACCGCGTTGGAAAACAATATGTCACACAGTACCTGCGTAAGAAAATTGATTAAAACCAATGTTCCCAATTGGCTGAAAGACAAGCCAAACTGCTCCCTTAAGGGAATAAAAAGAATGGGAGTCACATTAATTACCGCCGCTTGAACAATATTGCCGAGATAACAGGCATATATGGTGGAGCGGTAGGATACAGGATGGGTGCTGTCCATAAAAACTTCTCCTTTTGCAATTTCCTCATACTGCATTGCCTGCGCGCCGCGTACAGGCAGAATGAAAATTTTCAGCTGTAAATTTCATAAAAAATCCTGTACCGCAGGTGGTACAGGATTAATTGGTATTATTAAAACGAACCGGAAGAACGGCGGTAACTGCTTCCGCGCTTGGATTCGAGACCGCGCTTTAGGTCCTGCATTTTTTCATCGCTGTCCTGCTTAAATCGGCTCATCATTTCTTCAAAGCTTTGCGGCGCTCCGGTGGAACCTTTTTTTGAAAAGTCAATTGTGTCCAGCCTTTTAGGACGGGCGGGACGGGGCGCGTTCTTTTTCTCAGCCAAAACAGCCTGCTTCATCGAAAGGCTGATTTTTCCTGCCGGATCAATTGAAAGGACTTTCACCTTCACCGTGTCTCCAACTTTAACATGATCATTAATATCCTTTACATATTCTAAGGCAATTTCAGAAATGTGAACCAAACCAGTTTGTCCCTCTTCCAAAGCTACAAAAGCTCCAAACGGTGTGATTCCGGTAATTTTACCCTCAACAATGCTGCCTGCTTCCAAAAGCATACTTAAAGCTTCCTCCTTTAATTTCTCTGAGCCTTTTAATTTTTATATTATATTTGTTTTTTATTTGGAAGAATCGATAAAAACTTTTTCACTTGGTTTCATATACCCGAGTTTTTCCCGGGCAACGCGTTCTAAATACTCATCGGTGCCGGAGGCATCTTTTTGTGCCTGCAATTCTGTTTGCTCTTTTTGCGCAGCAGCTATTTTTATTTCAATATCGTCTTTTTTCTCGTTTAGCCGAGACAAACTGAATTGCTGAGAAATCAATAGGAAGCAAATATAAATCAGGATACAGCAAAATAAGCCTTTTTTTAAAAAGACTTTCATATTAATTTTTTTTGCAGTTTTTGTTTTCCCGTTATTCATATCAAACGCCCTCATGCCGCTTTATTTTTTTAGAAAAGCGGTTTTTGTCCTTTTTGCCTCAGCTTTGATGTTCACGGTCAGTATCCGAAACCATTTTGTTATCAGCCTCGCGAAAGGCCGACACAGAAAAAGAACAGATTTATATATTATATTATACGTAAAAAGCAACGGTGTCAAGAGGATTTTGCAAAAAAATATGAAAATTTTTAAAAAAAATACAATTGCTTTTCTTAAAATACAATAAACCAGCTTACTCAGCGTAAAAAAGTACAAAACGGAGCCTAAAAGAACGCCAAAAAATTCGTAACAACGCACATTGCCAAAATTAGTGTAAAACACAACAAAAAACATTACAATTGCAGAAATTCCCCAGAAGAGAATGTCCTCAATATCTGTGATAGCGGCAGAGGGTTTGGCAAAAGAGCGAATCACGCGCAGTAAATCATAAATCACGCAAATACATAAACCCGCCAGAACGCTTGCCAAAAATACATATGCCTCCTGAGCAATTGAAAATTCCATATAAATCCCCCTTATTTCTGCGCAAAAGCCAAAATGGATACGCTCTCCCGTTCGTTTGAAATAGACATTTTTATTATTTTTATTGCTACAGCGCTGCAAATACCTTTCCCTTTTGCGCTTCCTTCGCAGGACACGGGGCTTGGTGCACACTGCTGTTTTCGCACTTTGCCGCAGGTATGAAAGTGGGACGAGCTATGGGCCAGGGACATTCGCGCACCGTCCCGCCGGGACGTCTTAGCCGTCCCCAACGGGCAAAACCATTTGCTTGTGGATAAGCCATTGCGGCACGCTGCTTTGCTCAAACAGAGTTTTATTTCAGAATTTTCTTAAAAAATCCTTTTCCTTTTGCGTGGTAGGTATCTTTTCCTAAATATAAAATACTGGTAATCTCACCTTCAATTATGAGTTCGCCGTCTGCCACATTCAGCTTTTGGATATGCAAATCAGAGCCTTCTATTTCAATCGTGTCCTCAGCGGTAAACAGAACGATTTTTGCTTCATCAAAGGTATCGACATCTACTACTCCCGAAATACTGAGCTTGCTTTTTTCTTCTAAAATCAAATTGTGCGGCATATGTTTGTCTTCCATATTTTTGCCCTCCTGCGCATAATTTCTTAGTAAAATGTATGAATCAGGCGGATTCTTTATGACTACAAACAAAATTTGATTGACGAAAAGCGGATAAAATGGTAAAATATATGATGTTAAGTATGATAGAAAGGCATGGCTTATATGTGGATATGCAGGGATTGGCTTGATTATAAAGTGCTGGATTTATCAGATGGCGAAAAGCTTGAGGACTGGCACGGATACCGATTGGTGCGGCCGGATCCGCAGGTCATATGGAACCGGCGGGAATTTCCGGGGGAATGGAATTCTTTTCATGGGAGGTATCATCGCTCGCATAAAGGCGGCGGGAACTGGGAGTTTTTCAAGCGTGTGCCAGACCGCTGGCTGGTAGAATTTGCTCCGCTGAAATTAAAATTTAATATTAAACCAATGGGCTTCAAACATACGGGCCTTTTTCCGGAGCAGGCAGTAAACTGGCTATGGTTTTCTGAGTTGATCCGGAATTCGGGGCGGCCGGTAAATGTGTTAAATTTGTTTGCATATACGGGCGGCGCAACTGCTGCCGCTGCAGCGGCGGGCGCTTCGGTGGCGCATATCGATTCCTCAAAAGGGATGGTCACATGGGCGAAGGAAAATATGATTTCATCCGGATTGGAGAACTGTCCGGTTCGCTATATCGTGGATGATGTTGTCAAATTTGTGGAAAGAGAAATTCGACGCGGCAGGAAATATGACGCCGTGGTTATGGATCCCCCGTCATATGGCCGTGGACCGAATGGTGAAATATGGAAGATTGAGGATGAGCTTTTTCCGCTTTTAGAAAAATGTGTGCAGGTGCTTTCTGAAAATCCGTTGTTTTTTTTAATTAATTCTTATACAACAGGGCTTGCGCCCTCTGTGCTGTCGGATCTTTTGCAAATGACCGTTGTCAAAAAATATGGCGGCAGCACAGAAGCGGACGAAGTGGGGCTTCCGGTGGAAAACAGCGCGCTGGTACTGCCTTGCGGTGCGTCAGGACGCTGGCAAAAATGGTAGGGACACAATGAAAAACCAGCAATATTTAGTTAGAAAATAAAAGGGGTGGAGAAATGTCAAATCAACGAGTATTAGTGGTGGACGATGATAAGAATATTTGCGAACTGATCCGTCTTTACCTGGAAAAAGAAGGGTTTTCGGTCGTGATTGCCAATGATGGGCAGACGGCGGTAGATTTGTTTAAAGAAAACACGCCGTCCGTTGTCCTGCTGGACGTCATGCTTCCGAAAATGGACGGGTTTCAGGTGTGCCGGGAAATTCGCAGAATCAGTAATATCCCAATCATTATGCTGACAGCAAAGGGAGAAACTTTTGATAAGGTTTTGGGATTGGAATTGGGCGCGGATGATTATATGGTAAAACCGTTTGAAAACAAAGAACTGGTTGCCAGAATTAAGGCTGTGCTGCGCCGCTATGACCCGAAAGACAATAAAGATAAAGAAGTGGTTTATCCCAATATTGTAATTAACCTGTCGAATTATGAACTGAAAATTAATGGAAACCCGGTGGACATCCCGCCGAAAGAACTGGAACTATTATATTTTCTGGCAACGAACCCCAACAAAGTGTTTACGCGGGAACAGCTTTTGGAAACCGTTTGGGGCTTTGACTATTTTGGTGACTCCCGGACTGTGGATGTTCATGTGAAGCGCTTGAGGGAGAAACTGGAACTTGCCGGGGAACAAAATTGGCAATTAAAAACAGTATGGGGCGTAGGTTATAAATTTGAGGTGAAGTAGCTTGTTTAAAAAAAGCATCTTCGGACAATTGTTTTCATTTACCGTTTTGGTGTTTATCATTAGTTTTTGTGTGATTGGTACACTTTTATACGGCTTTTTGGGTGAATATCTGACCAAACGGAATGAAAATGATCTAAATTCTGTTGCAGACAAGTTGGCAGAATTGACAGTTGCTGCCAGCAAGGAAGGGGACTCAGCCCTTATACAGAAATTATATAATTTAAATATCGGGGCGATTAGTTCATCAACAGGAACGTTTATTATAATTTTAGATAAAGATGGCAATACGGTAACCACCAGCGGAGAGAATATTACGGTTACGGTAAATACTGAATTTTCACAAGGCGTGCTGGCGGGTAAAACAGAAAAATTTTTGGGAAATTTGGGCGGATTATTCAATACGACCATGCTAACGGTAGCAAAACCGATCATAATGGATGATGCTGTTGGCGGTGCGGTTTTTGTCAATCTGCCGATTCCGGAAATTCATGAGATTAGGTCAGATGTGATTCGTATTTTCCTGCTTTCTGTTTGCTTTGTTGTTGTGGTTGCTTTAGTCTTTATTTACATGATGTCCAACCGTTTGACAAAGCCAATTAAAGAAGTGAATAATGCGGCAAAAAGCATTGCGGGCGGAGATTTTGCAAAACGTGTGGACATTCGCGCGGAAAATGAGCTGGGAGAGCTGGGAGCCACTTTTAATAAAATGGCAGATTCCATTGAACAGCTGGAAAATATGCGCCGCAGCTTTGTGGCAAATGTGTCTCATGAGCTGCGCACCCCAATGACGACCATCACCGGATTTGTGGAAGGAATTATGGACGGGACAATTCCGCCTGAAAAGCATGAGCAGTATCTGTCGATTGTGCTGGATGAGAGCAAGCGGTTATCCCGGCTGGTAACTGATCTTTTGGACTTGAGCAAAATGGAGCAGGGCAAGTTTAACCTAGAGATGCGTGAATTTGACCTCAATGAAATGATTCGGCTTAATATTATAAAGTCAGAAAAACGTATTACGGAGAAAAATATCCAGTTGACTGTATCTTTCCAGCAGGAGAACCAGAAAGTTATTGCGGATAAGGATTCGATTCAGCGGGTACTGACGAATTTGATGGATAATGCCATTAAATTCACCCAGCCCGGTGGTTTTATGGACATTCGCACCGGATTGGCAAACGGGAAAGTTTTTGTAGCGATTCAAAATTCTGGCATGGGGATTGCAAAAGAAGAACTGACGCATGTGTTTGACCGTTTTTATAAAACAGATAAATCGCGCAGTCAGGATAAAAGCGGCGCAGGACTCGGGCTTTTTATTGTGAAAAATATTTTGCAGAGCCACGGGGAAAACATATGGGCAGAAAGCAATCCCGGCGAATATACGCGTTTTAATTTCACACTAAAACCGGCAAAACCGGGAAAGGAGAGCAGGCAATAAAATGGCAGTTACTATCATTCATTGCGCGGACCTGCACTTCGATTCTCCGTTTTCCGGACTCGATTCTATAGCAAAGGCAGAAATCCGGCGGGAGGAATTAAGACAGGTTTTTGGAAAAATAACCGGCCTTGCGGCAAGCAAGCAGGCGGATGCACTGGTGATTTGCGGCGATCTATTCGACCAGCAGACGGTCAGTGCACAAACGCTGCGGTATATTAAGGAAAAACTGGATTCGATTCCACAGATTCCGGTTTTTCTTTGTGCCGGCAATCATGACCCGAATATGCCCGGTTCCTATTACCGGATTTTGGATTGGGGTAAACATGTTCATATTTTTACGCCGCAGATGGAACGGGTTGACTGCGGCAGTTTTGATGTTTACGGAGCCTCTTTTGGTGCACGCACAGAGCCGGAATCTAAACTTACGGGATTTCGGGTTAAAAATCCGGATAAAATTAATATCATGGCGCTTCATGCGGATATGGGCGGTGAGTATCAGCCATTCAGCAGACAGGAGGCAGAAGAAAGCGGCCTGGATTATTTGGCGCTTGGCCATATCCATCAATATAGCGGTGCTATGCAGTTTGGAAATACTGTTTGCGTGTATCCCGGCTGCCCGGAAGGACGCGGCTTTGATGAACTTGGAGAAAAGGGCGTTGTACAAGCTGTAATCAGCAAAGAAAAAACGGAGCTGGAGTTTATCCCTTTGTGCAAACGCATGTACCATGAAGTGGCGGTTGATGTGAGCGGTGCGGGAAATTATGAGACGCTTTGCGGCAGGATTTTGCTTGCGATGGACGGCTCAGCCGATGATTTATATAAAATTATTTTAAAGGGCGAGGCAGAGTTTTCCATTTCGCCTTCGGTGATTTTAGAAAACCTGCATTGTTTTATGGCAAAGGTGAAAGACCAAACAAGCGCAAAGGTCGATTGGGAGTCGGTAAAAAACGAATTTTCATTAAAAGGGCTTTTCGTGAAAAAACTGTTAAATCAGCAGACAGAGGAGAATGCAGCCTTGATCAAACAGGCTATGACGTTTGCTATGCAGGCGCTTGCCGGAGAGAAGGTGAAGCTCCTGTGATTTTAACAAAATTGGAAGTTAAACACTTTGGAAAGTGGAAGGATTTTACTTTAGATCTGTCCGGCGGAGTCAATGTAATTTTGGGTAGAAACGAAGCGGGCAAAAGTACGCTTTGCGCTTTTTTGTATGCAATGTTTTTCGGGCTTCCCAATGAGAGTAAAAAACTGGGAATTAGACAAGATTGGCGGAAACGTTATCTGCCCTGGAGCGGCGGCGCGATGGAGGGAACGCTGCATTTTCAAGCGGACGGGCGAAGTTATGTTTTAAGCAGAAAACTCGGGAAAATGCGAAAAGGGGATAAAGTTTCCTTAAAAGATGGTATAACATGGGAAGAAGTCAGTGATATTGCTCCGGACGAAATTGGCCGTCATTTTTTTGGTTTGGGCGCAGAGGCGTTTTTAAGGACAATGTTCATTGGTCAAATGGGAACGGTTATTGCTTCCGGTGCGGACGATGAGATATTAAAACGCTTGGCAAACTTGCATCAAAGCGGCGAGGAAGACATCTCATACCAGAAAGTGTCAGAACTGTTGGAAAAGGCAAAGCACGAGCTGATTTCCAAAAGTGAAAAAACGGGGATTCTTCCAAAATTGGAGCAGGACATAGAAAGGTTGGAGCAGGAGCTGGCAGAGGAAGAAAGCCTAATGCGCCAATACCGGGACGATATTGTACAAAGGGCGCAGCAAAAGGAACAAGCAGAAAAGCTTTTGCAGGAGCAGAAGCAATGGACGGAACAAAAGGCGCTGGCGAAACAGCACGGCCGCTTTTGTGCGGCTCAAAAGAACGCAGCCGAAAAAGAGCGGCTGACAAAACGGAAAGAAGAAAATGCCGCGAAAATATCGGCGCAACAGGATAAATTACAGTCCATTCGGGAAAAGGAAAAGAAATTTTCATCCTTTGCTGATTTTACACAAGCGGGTTTACTGGGGCTTGCACAGGCGGAAGAAGAACGGGAAAAAACGCTGGAGAAAATTGCGCAGGCGGAGCAAAAACAAAAGGAACTTGCTGAAATGGAGCAGAAGAAAAAAGAACAGACAGGGCGGCTTCCGCGAGGCGTTAATTTGCCGATGCTGCTGATTGCGGCAGCGGTCGCTGTGATGGGAATTGTTTTTGGTTTGATGGCTTCTCCTATCCTTTTTGTCTTGCTGCCGATTAGTGTGCTTCTGGGGGCAGTAGCGTTTTTGGGCTTAAAGGAAAGAAAACAACAAAAAGAAGAACTTGCGGCGCTGGAGAAAGCGCTGGAAATGCTGCAAAGAGAAGAATCTGTTGGAGAGACGCAGGCGTTGTCGCAGCAATTGGAGCGTTTGAATCAAAAACTGGATGCGGCGTTAAAGCCTGTGGGCGCGGCAAACGTCAGAGAATTTACTGCTATTTTAGAAGAGAAGCAGAAACTAAAGCAAGAGGAGCGAAATGCGGAAACAGAGCTGGCATTTTTGACAGAGGCAGATCAGCAAATAGAGGAAGACTTAAAACGGATGCAGCCGATGGAGGAAACAGAAGATTTTTCGCCGCAAGCGGTTTCTTACAGCGGACCTGCAGAAGAAGAACTAGATCTTTTGCTTTCTCAAAATCACGAAAAACAGCTGGAGATTCAGCGGTTGATAGAGTCTGCCGGTTTTCGTTTGGATCATGTGTTTTCGCAAATGAGGAGTGCGGATATTATTTTAAGTGAACTTGAGCAAAAAAAAGAAGAAAAGGAGCATTTTTTGTTCCGGTACAATGCACTGTGCGTGGCGCAGGAATGTATGGAAGAAAGCTATCTTGAATTAAAACAGGATTTTGCCCCTGTGCTGAACCGGCGGGTTGGAGAAATTTTATCAACGCTTACGGACGGGAAATATGAGGAGCTAAAAATAGCAGATGATTATAAAATTATGCTCAAAGAACAGGAGAGCGGGCAGATTGTCAGCGCGGAATATTTGAGCGGCGGGACTTATGATATTTTATATTTTGCGCTGCGTTTGGGCATTACCCAGGTAATTTTTTCCGATAAAATTCCTTTGCTGGTTTTAGATGACGCTTTTTTGCAGATGGATGATGTTCGCGCGCAAAAAGCTGCTGATTTTACCAAGAACAACTTATCGGCAGAACAAATACTTTATTTTACCTGTCATGAATCGCAGGCGGATTTATTTGGGAATAATAAAAATAGAATTATGATTTAATACAGGAGGGAATAACGTGTCAAATTACAAAATAGAAACGAAATGTATTCAGGGAGGCTATCAGCCTAAAAACGGAGAACCGCGGGTTTTGCCGATTTATCAAAGCACAACCTATAAATATGATTCTTCTGAGCACTTGGGCGATTTATTTGATCTTAAAGTGCCGGGGCATATGTATACCCGCATATCCAATCCGACAGTCGCGGCAGTAGAAGAAAAAATAGCTTCATTAGAAGGCGGAATCGGCGCCATGTGCACTTCGTCCGGGCAAGCGGCTAATATGCTGGCAATTTTAAATATTGCGCAAAGCGGTGATAATTTTATCAGTGTTTCGGAAATTTACGGCGGAACAGTGAATTTGTTTGCGGTAACTTTGAAAAAAATGGGGATTGCAGTACGGTTTATTAAACCGGGGATGACGGAACAAGAGACAGATGCCCTGTTTGACGAGCGTACGCGTGCAGTGTTCGGAGAAACTCTGGCAAACCCTGCTTTGGAAGTGCTGGACATTGAAAAATATGCCGCCTTGGCACATAAGCACGGCGTTCCGCTGATTGTGGACAATACTTTTCCAACACCGGTATTGTGCCGCCCGTTTGAGTATGGCGCAGATATTGTCACACACTCTACCACAAAATATATGGACGGACATGCCTCAGTTGTCGGCGGTGTGATTGTAGACAGCGGCAACTTCGATTGGAGCGCCGGTAATCGTTATCCGGAACTGACAGAGCCGGATGAGTCGTATCATGGCGTGGTTTATACCAGAGATTTTGGGAAATTGGCGTATATTACGAAAGCGCGTGTTCAGCTTTTGCGCGACATTGGCGCAACCCCAACGCCTATGGCTGCTTTTTTGCTGAATTTAGGACTTGAAACGCTGCATCTTCGAATTGTGCGCCACAGCGAGAACGCTCTTAAGGTAGCACAATATTTGGAGCAAAACGATAAAATTGCATGGGTCAATTATCCCGGACTGGAATCAAACAGCCAGTTTGCTCTTGCCAAAAAATATCTTTCGGGCGGCGCCAGCGGTGTGATTTCATTTGGAATCAAAGGCGGCCGCGATGCTGCCGTGAAATTTATGGACAGTTTAAAATTGGCAGCCATTGTTGTGCATGTAGCCGATGCGCGTACCTGTGTTCTCCATCCTGCCAGCACGACGCACCGACAGCTGACGGACGAGCAGCTGGAAGCTGCCGGAATTGGTTCGGATCTTGTCAGAATGTCGGTTGGGATTGAAAATGCAGAAGATATTATCTCTGATATTGAGCAGGCGCTAAGTCAAATTTAATTCCTTGCTTTGTTGCCGCCGGACGGATTGCAGCCGGCGGCAATTTTTATACCACAAGCACAACGGTAATAGAATTGTAGCAGATGCTTGCAATTGTGGCGGAAGTGTGTTACAATGAAAAAGCTGGAAAGTAACAGCATGTTTGATTTATTTTATGTGAAATGAATCAGATAATAACGTAAGAAGGAGCGAGTTTGTTGCCAAGTGTTTTTGACACATTAAAAGAGCGCGGTTTAATTGCGCAGATGACCCATGAAGAGGAAATAAAAAAATTGCTTGAGGAAGAAAAAGTAACGTTTTATATCGGGTTTGATCCTACAGCAGACAGCCTGCATGTCGGGCATTTTTTGCAGTTGATGGTTATGGCGCACATGCAAAGGGCAGGGCATCGTCCGATTGCCATTTTAGGCGGCGGGACTGCTATGATCGGCGATCCAACCGGTAAAACAGATATGCGCAGGATGATGACGCGGGAAGAACTGGACCACAATGTTGCTTGCTTTAAAAAGCAAATGTCGCGCTTTATCGATTTTTCCGAGGGAAAAGCACTGATTTTAGATAATGCAGACTGGTTTTTAAATTTAAACTATATGGAATTTTTAAGGGATATTGCCGTGCATTTTTCCGTAAACCGGATGTTAACTTTTGAATGCTTTAAATCGCGGCTGGAAAGGGGCTTGTCCTTTTTAGAATTTAACTATATGCTGCTTCAAAGTTATGATTTTTATAAACTGAACCAGGAATATGGCTGTGTGCTGGAGCTGGGCGGAGACGACCAGTGGTCCAACATTATTGGAGGAATTGAGCTGATTCGCCGCAAAGCTGGCAAGCAGGCATATGGCATGACGTTTACGCTTCTGACCACCAGCGAGGGCAAAAAAATGGGAAAAACGGAAAAAGGCGCGCTTTGGCTGGATCCGGAAAAATGTTCTCCGTATGATTTTTACCAGTATTTCCGCAATGTGGATGATGCCGACGTGATCCGTTGTATCAAGCTGTTGACATTTGTTCCCATGGATGAAATCCATCGTTTGGAAAAATTGGAGGGACAGGAGCTGAATGAGGCAAAACGTATTTTGGCTTATGAGGTAACTAAGCTCGTGCATGGGGAAGAAGAAGCACAAAAGGCAAAGAAAACCGCAGAGGGCTTGTTTTCTGGCGGAAATGCGGCAGATATGCCTTCCACAGAACTTGTAGCCTCTGATTTGGCAGAGGAAACACCGCTTCTTGAACTGATGCTTGCCTCAGGTTTGATCCCTTCAAAAGGAGAGGGCAGAAGGCTGATTACGCAGGGCGGTGTTTCGGTGAACGAGGAAAAAGTGGCGGATCCAAATGTTACCATAAAAAAAGAAAAGCTATTTGGAGACGGCATTATTGTAAAAAAAGGGAAAAAAGTGTATCACCGCATTTCGGCAAAGTAGAACTGCTTTATAAAAGCCCATCTGCCTGCATGCGCAGCGGGTGGGCTTTACTTTTATTTTAGTTATACTGTGAAGCGTATTCAGGGAAATAAAATAGGATTGGTATTTTGCCCAAAAGCAGAGATAAGGAACAGGAGGAATGGATGTGCCGATTAAAATACCGAATAAGTTGCCGGCGACAAAGGTCTTAAATAATGAAAATATTTTTGTTATCACGGAAACCCGTGCAATGACACAGGATATCAGACCGCTCAAAATTGCAATTTTAAATCTGATGCCGACAAAGATTACTACGGAAACACAGCTTGCGCGTTTGCTGGGGAATACGCCGCTTCAGGTGGAAATCGAGCTTTTGCAGACAAAATCTCACAAACCTAAAAACACCTCCGCAGAACATATGCTTGCGTTTTATAAAACGTTTGATGAGGTATCCGGCCAGAAATTTGACGGTCTTGTGATTACCGGTGCGCCGGTGGAACTGCTGGAATTTGAAGAAGTAGAATATTGGGATGAATTAACGCAGATAATGGAATGGAGCAAGACCAACGTCACCAGCACGCTGCATATCTGCTGGGGCGCCCAGGCGGGCTTGTATTATCACTACGGGATCAAAAAATATCGTTTGGACAAAAAATTATTCGGCGTTTTTCCTCACCACGTAGATCATAAAACGTCTATTTTATTCCGTGGCTTTGATGATGTCTTTATGGTTCCGCAGTCCCGGCATACAGAAACCCGTTTAAGTGACGTAAAAAAAGTGCCTGGGTTAAAAGTGCTGGCAAGCTCTAAAGAAGCGGGACTTTATGTTGCCATGACAAATCAGGGCAGACAGATTTTTGTTACCGGACATTCGGAGTATGATGCAGATACGCTGGCAAAGGAGTATTTCCGGGATAAGGAGCTTGGTTTGCCAATAGAGGTGCCGAAAAATTATTTTCCGAATGATGATGATACCAAACAGCCTATAATGAATTGGAGAGCGCATGCAAATTTGTTGTATTCAAACTGGCTGAATTATTTCGTCTATCAGACAACTCCGTATAACATTGAAGAAATTAATTGAAAGCTAGTCGTAGAGCGGCTTTCAGGTATATAAAAAAATCAACAAAACGTGTTATTTTTACATATTCTATTATATATTGGCGTAAATTCACGCGAAATTGGTGTAAGATTGGTGTAAATTAATTAATGTCTACTGAACAAATGGTTTTGCGAAACCATTTGTGTGAAATTTACAATTTCACACCTAAAAACAGCATTAAAATGCTATTTTTAGGTT
>CASGBM010000020.1:0-20136 GCA_949299615.1 uncultured Eubacteriales bacterium
GACATTCCCTTCCCAAATTTGGGGATTTTTGCCGTACTTTCCCGCCAAGCGAATGGCATCCAGCACATGGCCGGGACCTGCATTATAAGAGGCAAGCACAAATTTAATCCGTTCCTCCGGGACCGGAACATACTCCTCCAAATAACGGTCAAGGTAATGAAGGTAGGATACCCCCACATAAATATTGCTGTCCGGGCGGAAATAATCCGTGACATGGAAATGCTCCGCCGTCTCCGGCATCACCTGCATCAAGCCATAAGCCCCGAAAGCAGACTGCGCTTCCGGATCAAAATGGGATTCACAATAAATAACGGCAGCCACCAAACGCCAATCCCATCCCAGAAGCCCTGCCGTCTTTTTAATCAAATGGTCGTAGGAGGAGATTTTCCCTTTGCGCAAAAAAGCATATTTGGAAACATTCCCCGGCACGACGGGCACTTTCTCAAAATAACGGTTGTACATGTCCTTCAGTTTGCCGTCTTTACGTATGGCTGCCAACCAGCAGTCCACCTCCTCCACCAACAACTCCTCCCCTTGCCGGGCAGCCCATGATATGGACACATTCTCCCGCAACCTCAAAGCATAGTCTATATGGGGCATGGAATAGGCGGATACTTTGGCAATGTTTTCGTCAATCACCGTGTAGTCTATCAACCCGGTTTCTGCCAGATGTACCAAATCCTCATTGAAATAGTGGTCGAGTTCGATGACGTCGAAACGGATTTGCAGGGAATCCTGCACTTCCTGCAACAACTCCCGGTAGGAAGAAAAAGCCGTAGGGATATACACCTCCTTATTTGCCAGTTCCCGCAAATCATGTATTACGGCATGCCTCCTGTTTTGTACCAGCACCTCATTGGTCTGAAAAAAGGGGGCACAAAATTCCACCTCTTCTTTCCGCTCTGCAGTCTGGGTCAGTCCCATGGCGAGCAAATCATATTTGCCATCCTGCAAACGGGCGATAGCCGTATCCAGATTAAGGTTCACATCCACAATCTGCAACTTCACGCCCAGATAGTCCGCAAAATCCTGTGCCAACTCGTAATGGAAGCCGCGTGTTGTCCCCTGGTAAACGTAAAAATCCGTCGTGTTGTAAAGTGTAAAAACACGCAACACCCCTTGGGCAAGAATCCGTTCAAGGACCGAAGCTTGCGGCAAAACAAAGGGTTCAGGCACTTTCTCCTTCTGGCATGCGACAAAAAAGAATACACCAATAAATACAATAAATCTCCTAATATCATTCATCAGGGGTAAAGATAGGGAAAAAATGTCAATCAAAAAAGTCCCATTGCACCCCAAATTTCAACATGGCAGGATTTATCGGATAATCCGCCGCGCTAAAGAAGTTGCCCCGTTCCTTCAAATGGAAATTGACATGCTCATACTTGACAAACAATTGTGCCCGCTTGATATGCAAGTTCAAGAAAACGTCCACTTTGGGATAATTTCCTGTTTTATAAACCTTCTGGTTGTAAAATTGCATAATGGAAGGCATGTAGTTGTCGGCATAAAAAGAGGTATTATAAAACAAATCTATCCCGAACTGCAATTCCAAAGCATGCTTGAAAAGCCAATCCTGGTAATAATTATGCGAGTACAACGCCACGGTCGGCAACGACAAAATGTCCTCCTGTGTACTCTTCTGGACATAAACCCGCTGGTCGAAATAGACCGGTCCAGCCTTGAATACTTCCTTCGCCCACGCCGTGAAGACAATCAACGCCTTGCTGGTCTGCCTCGGCATGATGGTCGAATCAAAATAGACGTGGCTGAAAATATTCGTAAAACTGGCACCAACGTCCGTTCGCAAACGCTGATTGACATACCTCGCCCGGATATCAATGGTCTTGACGGCCTTGAAATCATTCTCCCACTGATCGTGCGTGCCGACATAATGGTTCAGGAAAGGATTGACGCTTTGCAATTGAATATTGGCATCCGCCCGCAAAAAAGTCGTTTTTTCCTTGTTCAATGCCTGCCGGATATAACCGTCTATCTTGAAATTTCCGGCATAATAGCCCAAAATTCCGCCAAGCAACGTTATCGCAGGCGCTATCAGAAAAATGAGCTCTGATGTTTCCTGCTCCGGCTGAAAACCGACCAAGAAAGTAAATAAAATCCGTACAATCGGAACAATGTTATCAAACAACAGGACATTATATGTCTGCCGCGGTTGGTTTTCTTCTAAGATATACCTCACGTCAACAACAATATCCCGAATAGGAATGATATTATATTTTACCAACGCAAACAAAGCAATAATGACTAAAAAAACAATTGTAAGAGGCAAAACCATTTTGACAGCTCGCGTCAGACGGACCTCATCCTTTTGATACTTAATGTCTGATTTTGCTTTGTTCCAGCAACGCGAATATATTAAACCGAAAAATATCAAAGTAAACAGCACAGAATACACCGGATAACCCCACGAAAATTTAAACAGCCAGGAAAAAAGCATTAATCCAAACAAACTGAATAAAAGCGTCAACAAATAATCTACAAACAGCATTGCCTTACATTTTCTATCACTAACCATATTTACTTCCCCCTATTTATCTTACCAAACCAACGGTGTTTAGTATTATATTCTGTTTTTCAAACATTTCTTTTTCTTCTGTTTCTCCGCGTTCATGATCATAGCCTAATAAATGCAGCATAGAGTGTACCGCCAAAAAACCAATTTCTCTTTCAAAGCTGTGACCGTATTCCCGTGCCTGTTGTTCGGCTTTCTCTAAAGAGATTACAATATCACCCAACGAAACAAAGCCATCGTTAATATCCTCATCGTAGACCACAACTCCGCCGTCTTCCTGCTCCAGCAAAGGAAATGACAACACATCTGTTTCGCGGTCTGTCTCTCTGTATTGCTGGTTCATTTCCCGAATCCCGGTATTATCCGTAAAAAGCAGATTTACTTCTGCAGGATAAGGAAACCTTTCCTCTTTAAGCGCTTCTTTCAGGCATTTTTCTATGATTGCAACATCTCTTTCTCCAACTGTCACTTTATCCTGTTCATTTTCCCATAACAAATGCAGTTCCATAGCGCTACCTCTTATTGCTTTTCGATCTCAAATGATCATACTTTTCATACGCCTGAATAATTTTCTGAACCAACGGATGCCGAACGACATCTTTATGGCTAAAATAACAAAATGCAATTCCATCAATTCCGCCAAGAATCTTAATTGCCTCTTTTAACCCTGAACGCTTGCCGTCCGGCAAATCTATCTGTGTAATATCTCCCGTTATAATAGCTTTGGAGCCAAACCCGATACGGGTTAAAAACATTTTCATTTGTTCCGGCGTCGTATTTTGTGCTTCATCCAAAATAATATAGGAGTTATCCAGCGTACGCCCGCGCATGTATGCAAGCGGCGCAACCTCAATCATACCTTTTTCCACATAATTATTATAATTTTCCATTCCTACCATATCATAAAGAGCGTCATGCAGAGGTCTTAAATAGGGATCAACCTTATTTTGCAAATCACCGGGCAAAAAGCCGAGTTTTTCTCCCGCCTCCACCGCAGGCCGCGTTATAATAATTCGGCTGACCTCTTTATTGCGAAAAGCTGTCACGGCTTTTGCAACGGCAAGATAGGTTTTCCCAGTGCCGGCAGGACCGATTCCAAATACAATCGTGCTTTGGTTCATCGCGTGAATATATTGTTTTTGCCCGATGGTTTTACTTTTAATCGGTTTTCCTTTTGCCGTGACGCAAACCGTATCAGACCCAAGCGCCGAAATAGTATTTTCCAAGCCTTCGCTTGCCATGGTAATGGTATATAAAACATTTTGTTCCGTAAGCGTTTCACCCCTGCTGATGGTGTCCATCAAGCTGCCAACTGCCCGGGCAGCGAGCTCTGTCTGTTCTTCCTCTCCCTGTATTTTTAAAACACCGTCGCGCGAGGATATAAACACCTGAAGCTCTTTCTCCAGCAATTTTAAATTTTGATCAAAATCACCGAAAAGCTTCCCAATATCCACCTCTGACACATCCAGTATCCGTTCTGCCATAGATAAAACTGCTCCTTAATTCATTATTGTTTTACATATTTATTTGACTCTATTTTAAACAAAATTATACTAAAATTCCTTCATTTTATCCGATACTATGTACCGCTATAAAATGCTATTAAAAACATTATACCATGAAATAAATAAAAAAGAAATATCTTTTTATTTTTATATAAAATAAAGCTGCAGAAAATATTTCTACAGCTTAAAATGCAATTGCCCATAGGGAAGTCTTCCATTAATATCCACAATAAAGTGCAATTTTAATATCACAGTAAAACCAAATATAAAACTTGCGCACAAACAAAATGGGAATGTGTACGGGACGGCGCCCACGAAGTCCCGCATTAATATAAATTCAAAGAAGTTTTTGCATCTTTATTCTTTTCTATAATTTAATATGCAGAAACTTCCCCATAAATATCAAATACCATTGCTGTATCCATATGTCCATAAAACCCATTCGCCGCATATCCGTCTTTCAACGCCAAAGGTTCACTGATTTTTGTAATATTGCCCTCTTTTAGAAGATATAAAGCATATTCCTTCGTATCCGCATACTCCTGCTCTTCCCGTTCAAATCCACCCAGTTCTCTTCGGACAAAAATAATGTCACCGTTTGCTAATTCTCTGGGGGCAAAATCAAAATACTCACCGTCTGTAAGGGGAATTCTTTCCCCGGAAGCCACATCTGCCTGATATAAATGGTGCGGCTGTCCGAACCATTGTCCCCACAGGTTCATCTGCGTGTCTCCGCCTTGCTCTAAAATATTGTACAAATCCATTTCTGCCGTCATACTATATACAATGCGTTTTCCGTCATTAAGCCATATTGGCGTCATTGCTACTTCGCCGTCTGTTGTCAGGGGGCAAAACGTATCATTTGCCGCATCTAAGATTCCTATTGTTTTATTATAATACATTTCTCTGCCACTGCCAGAATTCAACGCAAGCTGTAGTCCATTATTTGGATTTGGTGAAAAATTATCGCGGTAAGCAAGAGCAAAAGCTTCTGACAACGAACGATTATAGACATCTTCTTCCGCACCGATGTTGGTTTCCACGCTCGGCGGAATCAGTTGTTCTGCTGACACATCATAAATTCCAAAACGGACGCCATCTGCTGTCAAAGAACCGGATGACGGTTTGTGCCAGATATAAATGTATCTGCCGTCGTTGGAAACGCCCGCCACACACGGCCGATAACCCATTTGCATATCATCCGCATTTGAGCTTTCCCCTTCAAGAATCATTTTCACACTGCCGTCTGCAAAACTATACTGTATGATACCTTCCGGATAAAGGTATTCCCCATCCTCTTTGATCTCCCGGCTGTATCTGCTTGCATACACAAAACCCAAATGATCACACATTACATCACTGTATACTTTTCCATCCTCTAAAATTGGTGCGGCCACATTCGCGGCTGGATAGTATTCATAAAGTCCTTCATCTCCTGCAAAAATCAGCCTTGCATCACTTTTCCAATCAAATTCGGTATTTTTCAGTTTTGCAACCTGCCGAATTTCACCATCTCGCAGACTGCAAACATTTAACATTCCCTCACAGTCAAACGCAAGATAATTCCCTCCATCCGAAAATTTTGGAGCTCTCACCTTTTGGCTTTCTAAAATTTGTTTTGTCTCCCCCTTAGATAAAAGTGTTAGATACAGCCCGTTTTCTCCGACATATGCTGCCATTTGTTCTGACGCCGGCTCTTTTTTCAGCAAACTTCCGCTCACCAGCAAGTTACCCGCTGTGCTAATAAAAGCGGCAGCCAGCAAAAACCCAACCATTGTTTTCCCATACTTTTTGATCCGCACGTTCCTTCTCTCCTTTTCCTGTCGCTTGCATAATGTAATTAAATGATAGCAATTATAAGACAAAACAAATTTTCTTTATTTTTATTATGCATTATAAAAAATAGATTGTCAACTGCTTTCCTCAAAATAGTACGAACCTTTTCGGCTTTATAAAACCATGAAAATACCAATAGCCAAAAGCATGAAAAAGCGGCGCCATTTCCCTTATCTATGACGCCGCTTTTTTCATTTATTGTTTATCTTTTTGCAATACTTCTTTTGCAAGCAAAAGACCAATGACCGTTTTTCCATCCTGAATTTTACCATCCTGTATCATTTGAATCAATTCAGATAAAGGATATTTTTCCACTTCTAAGAACTCATCCTCATCCAGATGAGCTTTTCCTGCACGCAGTCCAGTTGCCAAATAGATATGAATGAGCTCCTGACAAAAGCCAGGTGACGGGCAAAATACGCCCAGATAATCAAAGCTCCCCGGCTCCATCCCTGTTTCCTCGCTCAATTCGCGCAGACCGCACTCTCTATGGTCCTCGCCATAGTTTAATTTGCCTGCCGGTATTTCCAGGCAAAGCCGCTTTAGCGGATACCGGTACTGCCGCACCATATATACATTTCCTTCAGAGTCAATCGGAACAATTGCAACACCGCCGGGATGTTCCACTACCTCCCGTGTGGATATATTTCCGTTTGGCAGCTTGACCGTGTCTTTTTTTACCCGGATGACTCTGCCTTCAAATATATCCTCACTCCGAATCGTTTTCTCCGTCATATCCATTTTTGTTTTCCTCCTTAATTCTCTCTATCCATTGGCGTTCTTCTTTGGAAAGCAATGCTTTTTCCAGCATATCCGGACGCTTTTGCATGGTTCGCCGGATGGATTCCCGACGCTTCCATTCAATAATATTTTTATGATGACCGGACAACAGCACCTCCGGCACGCTCCTTCCCAAACATTCCGGAGGGCGGGTGTATTGAGGGTGCTCCAAGAGCCCGTCAAAATGCGACTCATGCACATAGGCCTCTTCCGAACTCAGCACGCCCGGAATAAGGCGCCCAACAGCGTCAATCAACGCCATAGCCGGAATTTCTCCGCCGGTTAATACAAAATCCCCTAAAGAAATTTCCTCATCGACTATCTCCTCTAACACGCGCTCATCCACGCCTTCATAATGACCGCACAGGAGAACCAGGTGTTCCTCCTCCGCCAAACGAACCGCTGTCGCTTGATCAAACACTCTGCCTTGCGGCGACAAATAAATTACTTTTGCTTTTTTGCTTCCGTTTTCTGTTACACTTTGCCACGCGCGATAAATCGGCATTGCCTGCATAACCATTCCTTCGCCGCCGCCATAAGGGTAGTCGTCCACCCGGTTATGCTTATTCTCCGCAAAGTCGCGGATATTAATATATCGAATATCTAAAATTCCTTCTTTTCCCGCACGTCCGATAATGCTTTCTTCCAAAACGGCGCGCATCATCTCCGGAAACAATGTCAAACAATCAAATCGCATATTATTCCTCTTCCTCCTCTAGCAGTCCTTTCGGAAGAGATACCTCCATACGCCGAGCTTTTACATCCACTGTCAAAATAACACCGTCAATGACAGGGATGTAAATGGATTTTCCCGCGGAATTTTTCACTTCATACACATCGTTTGCCCCCGTTTGAAAAACATCACACAGGGTTCCCAACCGCCCGTTACAGTCAAAAACCTCCATTCCCAGCAGGTCGGCAATATAATAGCGTCCTTCGGGAAGTTCTGTTTTTTCCGTAAACAAAACCGTTCCTTTATACTTTTGCGCTGTGTCCACATCCGAAATTTCAGCGAATTGAATAATCAAACAGTTTTTATGTATCCGGCTTTTCCATACATGCAATTCTTTACCGTCTTTTAAATAAAACACGTCCTGCTCCAGCAAATCATATATATTGTCTGTCCATGGGTTTAGTTTTATCTCTCCGCGAATCCCATGCGTATTAACAATTTGACCCACTTCTATAAAGTCCATTTCTTCCCCTCCCATATCTGCGCCTCGGTGTTTTGCCACATCTTTGTCTTTTATAAAAAAACAGGGGCCGGCGTTGCCGGTCCCCTGCCTTGCTTACGATACGGACGCTTCCAGTTTTTTCGGGGACGCTTTTTTCTCCCGGTACACTAATTCGGGGCGTTTCCCCTGCAAAACACATTCTTTGCTAATCAAACATTTTGTCACATTTTTTTCTGAAGGCAGCTCATACATAATATCAAGCATACATTCTTCCATAATGGAACGCAAGCCGCGCGCACCCGTTTTGCGGTCCAGTGCCTTTTGTGCAATTTCCGCCAAGGCATCCTCTGTAATTTCCAGCTTTACGCCATCCAGTTCAAACAGCTTGGAATATTGTTTTACCAAAGCATTTTTCGGTTCATTTAAAATGCGAATCAGCGCCGTTTTATCCAGCATATCCAGCGTTGCAACAATCGGCAAACGTCCGACCAATTCCGGAATCAAGCCAAATTTCAGCAAATCCTGCGGTTCTAATTTTGCTAACAATTCATCAATCTTCTGATCGTTTTTGCTGATCACCTGAGCGCCAAAACCAAGCGCTTTTTCACTGGTGCGTTCGGATACAATTTTCTCAATTCCTTCAAATGCGCCGCCGCAAATAAATAAAATATTTGTGGTATCAATTTGCAAAAACTCCTGGTGGGGATGCTTGCGCCCTCCGGTAGGCGGCACAGAAGCAACCGTACCCTCCAAGATTTTCAAAAGCGCCTGCTGAACCCCTTCGCCGCTGACATCACGCGTGATAGAGGTGTTTTCTGATTTTCGGGTTATTTTATCAATTTCGTCAATATAAATAATACCGCGCTGCGCCTCTTCAATCGAACCGTCCGCCGCCTGTATTAACTTTAATAAAATATTTTCAACGTCTTCCCCAACATAGCCGGCTTCTGTTAATGTTGTAGCATCCGCAATGGCAAACGGCACGTTTAAAATCTTAGCCAAGGTTTGCGCAAGCAGTGTTTTTCCCGAGCCGGTCGGACCCAATAATAAAATATTGGATTTTTGAATGTCAATATCACCAATCTGACGTTTGCTTTCAATTCTCTTATAATGGTTGTACACCGCCACAGACAGCGTTTTTTTCGCATTTTCCTGACCAATTACATATTGATCCAGCACATCTTTGATTTCTTTTGGCTTAGGAAGCCCGTCTAAGTTCACTTCCATGTCAATAAAATCAAAATTGTCTCCCATATAACGGTTGCACATGGCAATACATTCATTGCATATATTTACATTTGGCCCTTTAAATAATTTTAATACCTGGCTTTCATACATACCGCAAAAATTACAGCGCGGTTCGTTTCTGTCATTTTTATTCGGCAATCCACTTCACCTCTTTCATAAAATAACGTTGCCTCTCTCTATTTTGTTTCAGGCAAAGGATTCCCATTTGCTGACCAAAATAGCATCCTATATTTTAAATATGGAAAGAGGCCAACCTTTTGCGGCAGCCTCTTTGATTATCTTAAGCTTTTTCGCCGCGCGAGGTAATTACATCATCAATTAAACCATATTCTTTTGCTTCCTGCGCAGACATAAAGTTATCTCGTTCTGTGTCCCGCTGAATAATTTCCAACGGTTTGCCAGTTCGTTCGCTTAATATTCGGTTCAAGGTATCTTTAATCCGTAAAATGCGGTCAGTATGAATTTTAATATCAGTTGCCTGACCCTGCATCCCGCCCAAAGGCTGATGAATCATAATTTCACTATTTGGCAAAGCCAAACGTTTCCCTTTTGTTCCTGCCGCCAGTAAAAATGCGCCCATACTTGCCGCCATGCCGATACAGATGGTTGACACATCGCATTTTATGTATTGCATTGTGTCATAAATCGCCATTCCGGAAGTAATGCTGCCGCCCGGACTGTTAATATAAAACTGTATTTCCTTGTCCGGATCCTCGCCTTCCAAAAACAAAAGCTGTGCAACGATTAAGCTGGCTGTGACATCGTTGACTTCTTCTCCAAGAAAAATAATTCTGTCTTTGAGCAATCTGGAATAAATATCATAAGAGCGTTCGCCCCTGCTGGTCTGTTCCAGCACCATTGGTACCAAACTCATGTGATGACCTCCCATCATCCGGTAATTGGCAAAATGCAGCGAATGTTAATTCTCTGTCTCCGCCTTTTCTGCCTGCTCTGTTTTTGATTTTGCCGTGGTTTTTTTCGCTGTTGTTTTTTTCACTGCCGTCGATTTTGCAGCTGTTGATTTGGTTGCCGTTGATTTTGCGGCAGTTTTTTTCGTCGTAGTTGTTTTCGTTGTCTTCTTTTCTACTTCATCTGTTTTTGCAGCACTTTTTTTCGTCGTTGTTTTAGCTTTTGTCCAAGACGCATTTTCTACCACAAATTCAGAAGCTTTTGATATTTTCATATCTTCTTTGATATTATCTAGGTCTTCCGTGCGCAGAATCTCTTTTAACTTGTCAAGCTCCATATGATATGCTTCTGCCATATCTTTCAGGTTCTTTTCCAGTTCTTCTTCTGTTATTTCAATCTTTTCCAGTTTTGCAATCTGCTCCAAAGCCAGCGTACCTTTTACCTGACGCTCAGCCATGGGCTTCATCTGCTCTTTAAACTGGTCAAGGGTGCTGCCCATATAAGCAAGATACTGTTCAAAAGTCAGCCCCTGCTGCGACATTCTCATATCATTCTCACGCACGATGTTGTCAATTCGTTTATCAATCATGCACGCAGGTACATCCACTTTCATACCGTCAATAACTGCTTCCATGACTGCATTTTCCTTTTCCTGCTTCGTGCGTTTTGCCGCGTCTTCTTCCATTTTTGCCTTAATATCAGCTTTTAATTCCTCTAAAGTATCAAATTCACTGACATCTTTTGCAAACTCATCATCAAGCTGAGGCAGCTCTTTATATTGTATGCTGTTTACCTTTACTTTGAACACAGCCTGCTTGCCCTTTAAATCTTCTGCGTGATATTCTTCCGGGAAAGTTACATTGACATCAAACTCATCACCGATATTTTTCCCAATAATTTGTTCCTCAAAACCGGGAATAAAAGACCCGGAACCAATCTCCAGATCGTGGTTTTCGCCTTTCCCGCCGGGAAATGCCACATCATCCACAAAGCCTTCAAAATTAATGTTCGCAATATCCCCATTTTCTACTGCGCGGTCTTCTACGCTGACTAAGCGTGAATTGCGCTCCTGACGGCGTTTTAGTTCTGCTTCTATATCGTCATCAGATACAGTATGCTCAATATCCTGTACTTTAATACCTTTATATTCACCTAATTCCACTTCTGGCTTCACCGTGACAGTAACTCCCAGAACCAAATCTTTTCCGGAGCCGATTTCTTTAACTTCCAGTTTTGGCATATCTACCGGCTCAAGCGCAAGTTCCTTCACTGCCTCAGCATATGCATCCTGGCAGACAAAATCAACGGCATCGTCATAAAAAATAGACTCTCCATATGTTCTTTCAATCAATTTTCTAGGCGCTTTTCCTTTTCTAAAGCCGCGAACCGTAATGTATTTAACATTTTTACGAAAAGATTTGTCCATCGCCTCGTCAAATTTTGCCGCTGGAATTGTCATGGTAATTTCAGCTACATTGTTTTCTTTCTTTTCTAATACGTTAGACATGTTTCTTTTGTCCTCCCTGTTTCTTTCAATCAATTAAAGTCTCACACATTAGATTATTATATCACAAATGAAATCCATATTTCAATACTTTTTTCATTATTTTACAGAATTATCTATTGCCAGCGTTTATCTGGGTCAAAACCAAACGCCTGCACCACCTCAAGCTCTTTGCAGTTCGCAATATCTTTTGGAATAACCAGCCAGCCGCCGTTGCTATCAATATCAAGACCTGCCGCACGGTATGCCTGCCATACCAAATGGGCGCACTGTGTAGAATCAATCGGGTCTTGTGTCTGCTTGTCCTTCTTTTTTAAACCGACAAACATACTGTAATCCACCCCGCTTAAATATTGTTTTGCGAACTGAGCCGCTATTTCCCCTATTTCTTTATCTTTTGGACGCAAAACTAAAACAGAGGGATAATTTCTCCATTTAGTCAAATCCTGAAAAGAAGACTTTTGCCCCAAAAGCACTGACTCCAACGTCTCCTCATTTTCCGCATCCGTAACAATGGCCGCGTGGCCATGCCGCCATCCCAACGTATGCGTTGCCCGGGTAATAATAATATCCCCGTTATGAACCGGCACAAATTCAATAAACCTGTTTGAACCGTTTTCATACGTCAGAGATTCTTCTTTGGTGGTAGGAAAAATAAACTCGCACCGCCAAAATGCCGGAGCAAAATACTGCTCTTGAAACTCCAGCATCATTTGTGCAAAATAGACGGATGTCTTTAATTCGTCTACTGCACTTTTCCCAATTCCGGTTTGTTCTAAAATCGTCCGGTAATCCTCATCCGTAAAATTCTGTTTCTCAAGCAAGCTGCTGATATTTTCACGGCCAATCCTTGGTTCAACGTGTGCCAGGCTTTCATTTACCGCGAGGCGGACCGCAAACAAAGCTGCTATCATAAACAGCACCGCAATCAGATATATGTGTTTTTTTCTTCGCATTTTCTTTTTCCTTTTCTTGGTAATTTGTTTCCCACACTAATCTATTGTCCAAAAGCCCCAAATTTATATTTCTCTGTTGCAGAGTAAAATACCGCTTTTTTATTGTATAAAAAAAATACAAAAATTGCAAGTATATAAAATGATTTATTCCAGAATAAATAAACAAAAAAAATAAATACTATATTTAGAACAAAATTCTGAACCTGTGAGTGGGGATTAAAATTTAGACCACTGTCCTAAAGGAGGAATCTAAATGAATCTGAAGTGGATTCGCGGTGCATGTATTGCCGCAATTATTGCAACCATAACCGCAGGCATTTCCTATCAAGTGCTAAACGCCGATAAAAATTCAGAAAGATCAAACGCCGTGCTTGTTATGGCACCGTACCAATAAATGAAACGGGAGATAAACGATGCAGGATAAAATGACAAACAAAGAATATCAAAAATATGTGGATAAAAAAACTCCAAATTCTTCTCTGGCAAAAGATATGTTTCTTGCCTTTCTTGTAGGAGGGTTCATTTGCTGTATTGGGCAGCTGATTTCTGATGGATACCGAATGCTCGGTCTGCCTGCCGACATAGTCTCTATGGGGACTTCTGCCACACTAATTTTTATCGGCGCAGCTTTAACGGGACTCGGAATCTATGATAAAATTGCAAAATTTGCCGGTGCAGGCACCATTGTCCCCATCACCGGTTTTTCCAATGCCATTGTCTCCCCAGCAATGGAATTTAAAAGCGAAGGACTGGTGCTTGGGCTTGCCGCCAAAATGTTTGTGATTGCCGGTCCTGTATTGGTATATGGAATTACGGCCTCTGTTTTTGCCGGAGTAATTTATTTTATTCTCTCCATGTTCTAACGAATCAAAAATGAAAGGATCTTCTATGTTTTGTCAGAGCAAAAAAGCGCCCGGCTCCGCTGGAGCCAGGCGCTTTTTCGCTCTGATAAATTTTTTTGCACATGGGTGCCTAGTTTTTATTTTTCATATAATTCATTAACATCTGAGCCACCTGTGCACGGTTTGCTTCCCCCTTGGGATCCAAAATACCATCGCCTTTGCCGCTCATGATGCCGCCGCTCACTGCCCACTTCAAGGATTCTATGGCAAAATCTCCCGCTTGGTCTGCATCTGCAAAACCTGACAGCCTAAGTTTTGCGGAAGGACTTTGTGCATAACGATGCAGCATAACGGCAAGCTGTTCTCTGGTAATGCTTTTGTGCGGAGCAAAATGGAGTTCATCTTCGCCGTTTGTAATCCCGTTTTGTTTTGCCCACAGGACGGCATCCGCATACCATGCACCGGCTTCTACATCTTCAAACCCTTCCGTTTCCTCGCTGACAGCCGGCTCCCCTGCTTCCCGGTACAGCACGGTCATCAGCATAGCGCGGGTCATATTTGTCTCAGGTTCAAAATTGTTCTCGCCCGTTCCTTGGAATAATTTATTTTCCGTTACAAATTGTACTGCATCATAATACCATGCGCCCGCATCCACATCGGCAAATGATTGTCCCGGCTGCTGCAGAGACTGGAACGAGCCCTGCACCGTTACGGCGCTTTCAGGCATTACAAACGTGTAGATTCCGTCAGATTTTTTCAGAACGGAAACATCACTATTTTTTCTGTCCACCACACGCAGGGATTCCAAACGATACCCCTCCTGCGGAGTAACTGTAAGCGTTACGGTCGTCCCCTTTGCCGCCTGTTTTAAGCTGGAGGCAATGGTTCCATTTGTTGTTTCCGTTATGGTAATGGCATAACGGCTTATCACAATTCCGCCGCTGCCGCCATTGCTGTTATCCTCATTTTCATCCTCATCCGGCTCTTGCGGAGTCTCCTCGTCCGGAAAAACGTTTGCCATTTCTTGTTTGCTTTGTGCAAAGGCGAGACGAATTTGCTCTGAAGATTCACTGCTTTCCAGCATTTTTTTCCCATCTTCTAATTTCTGAAGCAGCCTCGCTTTGCTGCTATCGCTGTACTCGCTTTGATCAATTGCATAATACACGCCCTGCAGCTCCCCAATCGCGCTGTATTTCTGATTAACCAATTCACTACGCTCTTTTAGGCGCTCAACAAGCTTTAGGGCCATTTGATTTTTTTCATTTTCGTTTAGCTGGTCATATTGTGCCATTTTTGCCTGATAGGAATCAAAATCAGCTGTGGTTACTTCCGAGAGCGGGCGGCTTGCTAAATTATCCAGCGAACTCACCCATTTAGCCGCTGTCAGGTAAGTCAGCAAATCAGAAGATAATGAATGCAATTCTTCCAGGGCTTCTCCCGCTACAAGTTCAATGTCTTCTGCTTTTGAGAGTGCAGAATATTGTTTTATCTGTTCTACTGTCATGTCGCGCAGTGCATTTTCTGCTTTTTCCATTTCTGCCGCACTGTTTTCCTCCTGAAGTGCGCCCTGGTTTAAATTTTGCAAAACGTCTGCGTGAGTGGCTTTCCATTGTACGATAATTTCGTCAACCCTCTCCCTTTTCGTCATAACATTCTGCATTGCCTGCTGTGCACTGTCACAAAATGCTCTCATCTGGTCAGCATCCGATTCTGCCCGGATTGAGATATCTGCTTCCTGATACACCTTTGACAAAGCATCCCAGTCCTCTGCCGTATAATCACCGGCGGAATATTTATAAAAACTTTGCTCCAATTCTGCTAAATATGGCTTTTGCAGTTCTTCTACCGGTGTTTTCCATACGGCATACAGCGTGGCTGTTTCCCCC
Organism: uncultured Eubacteriales bacterium; assembly: GCA_949299615.1. Classification (GTDB taxonomy): domain Bacteria; phylum Bacillota; class Clostridia; order UBA1381; family UBA9506; genus RGIG1666. The sequence continues at coordinate 15,175 of CASGBM010000020.1, forward strand.
TGCTGTGTCGCCAAATTCTTTACGCTGGCACCCTGCGGATATCTGACCGCTCCTCCGGACTCCTGCGCCCAGCCTGCAAATTCTTTTCCATCCGCAGTGAAACCGCATTCCTCTAAAGTTAAATCCTGGTTATATACAGCGGACTGGCTCTGCATACTTCCTAGCGCATCCATAGAATCTGCGTTAAATTCCACCGTGTATTTCACCGGCTCCCACTGGGCATAAAGGGTAATTCTGTCCCCTTGGTTTTTTCCGGTCAAATTACTGACCTGCGCTATATCTTCGTAGGCTGTTCCGTTGCCTTTCGGAAGTGTGTTCCAGCCGCTAAAAATATATCCGGTCCTTTTAAACGCCGACTGGCTCAGGGCAAAATCTTCCCCATATACCGCCTGCTGCGGCTGCATCGCGCCGTTGCCTCCGTTTGCGGAGAAATACACGGTATAATCATTGGGAATCCGTTTCGCATACAGCGTTTGCCCCTGTGCCTCCATGGTTTCGTTTACCTCCACGGTAAGGTCTTCATCCAAGTACCATAAGACTCTGTCATAACCCATAACGGGGTCCTGTTCAGCATAAACATCCGGCGTGATATACAATTTGCTTTGGATAGGCAATATAATTTTATCCAAAAGATTATTGCCGGCGGAAAAACCGCTGCCTGAGGCTGCAAAGCTCTTATTTTGACTCAAATCAAGCAAAGTGAGGCGGTTAGAAGATACGTCCAGATATTCCAAATCCGAAAGCTTGCTCACATCAATCGCTGTCAGCCTGTTGTCAAACGCTTCGATTACTTTTAACTTTGTATTTGAACTGACATTCAGCGATGTTAAAAGGTTTGTTCTGATGTTCAGCCATTCTAAACTAATATTTCCCGTAATATCTAACTGCTCAATATAATTATACTCCACACTCAGCGCCCGAAGCTTTTCTTTTCCGGAAATGTCAAGGCTGGTTAGACGATTGTAATTTGCATTGAAACTGGTTAATTCTGCTTGATTTTCAAGCGACAGTTCCGTCAGCTGGTTATAGCTGCAATTTAAAGTCTTAAGCTGGGGATTCTGTGACAAATCCAATGTGTAAATATTATTTCTGGAACAATCCAATTCTTCTAATGCTGAAAAATATTCTATCCCATTTAAGCTATGAATTCCCAGCCGGGACACGTCAATACTTTTTATTTGCTCCCTTTCCTCGGCTGTTAAATTTCCATCCGCTCCTGCTCCATTTAAGTTGCTGGGATTTAAAACCCAATTACGAAATGCTTCATCCGTAAAGGTCTCTGCATCGACTGTGACTGATCTGGCTGCATTTATATCCATTTGCTGACCGGCTAAATCCGCCGCTAGAACTGCCGCTGAAAAATTCAGCAATAAGCAACCTGTCAGTAAACCGCTTAACAAACGATTTTTCATACTCATTTCTCCCTTTTGTTTATTAACCGGATCCAAATGCTTATTTTGTTCTGTCAGCCCGATTTCAGAGAGCATTATAGCATAAGATATATACCGATTTCAAGCGGTAATTTTGGGAGCTCTTGACAGCCTTTTCCACTAAAAACATATCTAGGAAAACCAAAGCTGAAATTTGTCATACATTTTCCAATTTTACATGAAATTTTGTACAGTTAACTGAAAAAATAAAGAAATTTACTTGACAAAAATATGAATTGATAGTATAATTTTATAGTCAACTTATGTTGTTTTTACTATAACATAAGTTGAAGCATTTGCTACTGTGGCTCAGCAGGTAGAGCAGCTCACTCGTAATGAGCAGGTCGTCCGTTCGAATCGGATCAGTAGCTCCACATTTGCGGCAAGCCATTGGGTTTGCCGCTTTTTTATTATGGCATTGCAGGGTCAGTTTTCAAAACCATTAAAAAAGAACAAGAAAAAAATATAGTTTTATTAAAAACAAACATCTGTCAACTTAAAAACAGACGGTTTAAAATTTTAAATAAATTCATTTATCCTATCTGCCGCCATGCCGTGTGCAGCAGTTTTACAGGAGCGATCAAATGATAATTAACATTGAATTATGGATGCAAGATTATATAAAAGCCTTAAAAGAATCCTTTCAAAACCGCATATGGCTGATTGGTCTTCAAGGGAGCTATGCCCGGGGGGAAGCAACTGAGAGCAGTGACCTTGATACTGTGCTGATTTTGGACACCGTTTCGTCTGAGGACCTGAAAAAATACAGCAAAATTCTGGACACGCTCACACACCGGGAAAAAGCTTGCGGGTTTGTTTCGGGCAAGGATGAACTATTTGCTTGGGAGCCATCCGATTTGTTTCAGTTTTGTTATGATACGGTCCCATATATAGGTTCTCTCGGTCAGCTTTTAAAAAAGATTCGCAGGGAAGATGTGCGCCGTGCTATCCGGACCGGTGTTTGTAATATTTATCATATCTGCGCTCATAATTTTGTACATGAAAAAAATTTAGAACAATTAAAGGGATTATATAAATCCGCGTTTTTTGTTTTGCAGGCAATTGCTTTTCTGCAAACGGGGCAATATGAAAAGGATAAAACACACCTTATAAAGTTGCTTAAACCAGAAGACCGCGTCATTTTATATAATAGTATAGATACAAAAGCCAAAGGAAAAATGTCCCAGTGCGAGTGGGAGCAGCACGGTTCCTTACTTCTAAGCTGGGCGTCTGCATGGATAAAGGAGGCTTCTCGTGGCTAAACTGGAGCAAATTTTATACGATGATTTTGATGAACTTTTAATAAAAATCGAAACCGGAATTAAAAATGGCAGTATTTCTGCAACTCTGGAGGACTCTAGTGATTTTCAATCCAAAAGCGCACGTTGCAGTGTCCGTGTGTTTGAGCGCTACAGCTCAATGGGAGGGAACCGCGTCAGTTTAAACGTAACGCTGTTCCAAGCGGATGACGGCTGTGTCCGCCTTTCTGCAATTACTGCCGGCGGAAGTCAAGCATTGTTTTTTAAAATTAACACTCTTGGGGAAGTGGCCTTTTTAGATAAATTAAAAGAAGTGTTGGCAAACTGAATTGAACGGTGTAACATCCCTTTTGTGCGGAAATGTGTTGATTGCCTTTATCTCTGTCTAAAATATAAAGGAACTGGTGATGCTATGCAAAAAGCGATCATAATTGGCTGTCCGGGCGCCGGAAAAAGTACATTTGCCAGAAAACTAAGGGATTCCACCGGGCTGCCGCTTTATTATCTGGATCTTTTATGGCACAAACCAGATAAAACAAACCTTTCGGAAAAAGAATTTGATGATACGCTGGATAAAATAGTCCGGCGCAAGCGCTGGATTATTGACGGAAATTACCAGCGTACTCTTGAAACCCGTTTCAAAAAATGTGATACCATCTTTCTGCTGGATTATCCTGTTTCGGTCTGTCTGGAGGGCGCAAAATCCAGGATCGGAAAAAAACGGGAGGATATGCCTTAGGTAGAGTCGGAACTAGACGAGGAATTTAAACAATGGATTTTGCAGTTTTCCGCAAACCAGCTGCCAAAAATTTATCAGCTATTAGAAAAATACCGCACAACTAAAAATATATATGTGTTCCAATCGCGTAAGGATTCGGAGACATATTTAAAGCAATTCTGCACCCGAACAACCCTATGAAACAACAAGGCATAAAGGGCTGTTTTTCTGAACATTATAAAATTTCACCCCCGGATTGAGCCAGCACTTTAACTTTGTTGCAAGTATTGCGGCAAAGTTGAGGTGTAGAATATTTGCGGACGTTTTTGAAATGCGGCGATGGAGAAAGGCGGCAAACGGCACCAGAACTTTTGGAAGTGAGGCAAACAGGATGAAAGCAAAAAATATCGCAGTCATTTTTGCGCTCTTAGCGGCAGCGCTGTATGCCATTAACATACCAGCATCAAAATTGCTCATGCAGAAGGCTGACAGTACTATGATGGCAGCTTTTCTTTACCTGGGCGCCGGCGCAGGTATGCTGATCCTCCGCGGACTGGAAAATGCTGTGGGAATAACGCCAAAAAAAGCGCCGTTAACCAAAAAAGAATTGCCTTTCACCATCGCCATGGTGGTGTTGGACATTTTCGCCCCTATTTTCCTGATGTTGGGAATCCGCAAAACCAATTCTGCCAATGTCGCATTATTAAATAATTTTGAAATTGTCGCCACTTCTTTTCTTGCCCTTGTCGTTTTTCGAGAAAAGATTCCTAAAAGGCTGTGGCTTGCCATTTTTTTAGTAACTGCTGCCAGCGCTGTCCTCAGCTTTGAGGGCGGCGGGGCATTTACGTTTAATAACGGATCGCTATATGTGCTCGCAGCCTGCGTCTGCTGGGGATTTGAAAACAACTGCACAAAAAAATTAAGCAACAAAAATTCTCAGGATATTGTCATAATAAAAGGTTGTTTTTCCGGGCTCGGCAGCTTTTTGATTGCACTAATTTTGAAAAAAAATATACCGTCAATCGAAACCGTTGCTGTTATTCTTCTTTTAGGGTTTATCTCTTACGGATTGAGCATTCATTTTTATATCATGGCGCAAAAAGAGTTGGGTGCTGCAAAAACAAGCGCGTACTATTCCATTGCCCCCTTTTTTGGTGTGGCGTTCAGCCTCCTTTTGATTGGAGAAAGACCCTCGCTTCAATTTTACATTGCGCTCATAATCATGGCTGCCGCTACTATCATTATGACAAAGGACACCATAACGCTGCAGCATGAACACGAACACGAGCACACGCACACCCATCTGCACTGTCATGGCGATTTGGCACACTCGCACGAGCACACTCATAAGCACAGCCATTTGCATGTTCACAAGGGCAATTCTGCCTGCCATACACATGCACACAATGATTTATGCGTTCACAATCACACCCATTGCAAACATGCAGAATCTTTTTCTAAATAATGTCTACTGAACAAATGGTTTTGCGAAACCATTTGTGTGAAATTTACAATTTCACACCTAAAAACAGCATTAAAATGCTATTTTTAGGTT
>CASGBM010000020.1:20161-42845 GCA_949299615.1 uncultured Eubacteriales bacterium
AAAAAAGCACAAAAACCTTGCACCTAAACAATTCTGAAACGCTTACAAACCGCTATGCGGCTGCGTTTCAGAATTGTTCAGCAGTCATTAAATAAATATGCCCCGGACACTTGTCCGGGGCATCCTCATTTACTCTTATTATACTAATTCAATAATAGCCGTCTCCGCAGCATCGCCACGTCTCGGACCTACCTTTAATACTCTGGTATATCCACCCTGGCGTTCCGCATATTTCGGAGCGATCTCTTCAAACAATTTATAGACTACGTCTTTGTCTGTAATATAAGAAAGAGCTTGGCGTCTTGAATGTAGTGTATTGGTTTTACCAAGAGTAATCATCTTATCTGCCATGCATCTTACTTCCTTTGCACGCGCCAGCGTAGTAACGATTCTGCCGTTATCCAAAAGCGAAGTCACAAGATTTCTCAGCATAGCAATTCTTTGGTCGGTAGGACGACCCAATTTTCTTGTTCCTGGCATCAAAAACTACCTCCTTCTTCTTAAAATCAACAGGATATTTCCTGTTTAATCCTCTCTTTTTGCAAATGATTGTCCCAGTGCATGAAGTTTGCCGATAACCTCTTCCAATGACTTGCGGCCAAGGTTTCGCACTTTCACCATGTCATCTTCCGTGCGATTCGTCAGATCTTCCACAGTATTAATGCCGGCACGTTTGAGGCAGTTATAAGAACGAACAGAAAGATCCAGTTCCTCAATCGTCATTTCCAGAACCTTTTCTTTCATCCCTTCCTCTTTTTCAATCATAATTTCAGCATTTTTCGCTTCTTCCGAAAGGTCAATAAACTGCATCAAATGCTCATTAATAATTTTTGCTGCCAAACTTACCGCTTCATCCGGACTGATAGAACCGTCTGTCCAAACTTCTAACGTCATTTTGTCATAATCCGTAATCTGTCCAACACGGGTATTTTCAACAAAATAATTCACTCTGTGAACCGGAGTATAGATAGAATCCACCGGAATCACGCCGATAATATTTTGATTCAGCTGTTTATTGCGTTCTGCTGAAACATAACCGCGTCCCTTGCAAAACGTAATTTCCATATACAGCTTAGCATCTTTGTTCAGTGTCGCAATATGAAGATCCGGGTTAAAAATTTCAATGTCAGAGTCCAGTTTAATGTCTCCAGCTTTGATTTCTCCTTCGCCTTCCGCTTCAATATACACAACCTTCGGCGTATCACAATGCAATTTTACTGCAATTTGTTTGATGTTCAGAATAATTTCCGTCACATCTTCTTTCACGCCCGGAATGGTTGAAAACTCATGCAGCACTCCGTCAATTTTTACCGACGTTGCCGCCGCTCCTGGCAACGAGGAAAGCAGCATCCTGCGCAGGGAATTGCCCAAAGTCGTACCATAGCCGCGTTCCAGCGGCTCTGCAACAAATTTGCCATATTTCCCGCTTTCATCTATCTCCACGCACTCTACTTTTGGTTTTTCAATTTCTAACACTTTAAACCCTCCCTCTATTTGTTCAATTCTTTCTTATGCAAAGCTTTACGCTGCTGTGCATAAATCATAGGTATCGAGGGGTCTCCTTTTGGTAAAGCCGCTGTTTTGCATACTTCCAACATAATGAATATTATTTGGAGTACAACTCGACGATAAGATGTTCCTCGAGTTCCAGATCGACATCATCTCTCTGCGGAGCTGCGATAACTTTACCTTCTGCGGCATCATGATTTACATCCAGCCATTTCGGAACAATTCTGCCGCTGGTCGCCTCTAAAATCGCTTTGATTTTTTCAGAACTTCTGCTCTTTTCGCGGATTGAGATCACATCGCCTACTGAAACCAAATAGGACGGGATATCTACTTTCTTTCCATTTACCTCAAAATGGCCGTGCATTACCAACTGTCTTGCTTCCGGACGGGACATACCAAATCCCATGCGGTAAACAACATTGTCCAATCTGCTTTCCAAGATAGAAAGCAGGTTGTCACCTGTAATACCCTGTTTCTTTTCTGCCATTTCGAAATATTTTGCAAACTGAGATTCCAAAACGCCGTAATATCTTTTGGCTTTTTGCTTTTCTCTCAGCTGCAAGCCGTATTCAGACAGCTTCTTTCTGCTCTGGCCATGCATGCCCGGAGCATATTTTCTTCTGTTGATTGCACATTTATCAGAATAGCATCTTTCACCTTTTAAGAAAAGCTTTTGCCCTTCTCTGCGGCAAAGTCTGCATACTGCACCTGTATAACGAGCCATCTCGAAATTACACCTCCTTAATTAATTCAAACAAATGCACGCCGCACCAATCCGGCGGCTAGAATCATCATACTCTTCTTCTTTTCGGTGGTCTGCATCCATTGTGCGGAATCGGGGTAACATCTTTGATCATGCTAACCTCAAGTCCCGCTGCCTGCAAAGCACGAATTGCCGCCTCACGGCCTGCTCCTGGACCCTTTACATAAACTTCTACCGTCTTAAGTCCGTGTTCCATTGCTGCCTTTGCCGCAGTTTCCGCCGCCATCTGCGCAGCAAACGGAGTGCTCTTTCTGGAACCTCTAAATCCCAGACCGCCGGAACTTGCCCAGCTGATTGCATTGCCCGCAACATCAGTAATGGTTACCATCGTATTATTAAAAGTAGAGCGGATATGAACTGCGCCACGCTCAATATTCTTTTTTACTTTTCTGCGATTGCTTCTTCTAGCAACTTTTGCCATGAATAATTTCCTCCTTTCGCAAATACTGGCTCAAGATTGTCCAGTCAAATGATACCCATTACTTTTTCTTATTTGCAATGGTACGCGCCGGACCTTTTCTTGTTCTGGCATTTGTCTTGGTTCTCTGTCCTCTGACCGGCAGGCCTTTTCTATGCCTGATTCCACGATAGCAGCCGATTTCCATTAATCTTTTAATGTCAAGCGCAACATTCCGCCTTAAATCGCCTTCCACCGTATAGTCTCTATCTATAATTTCCCTGAGTTTCTGAACCTCGTCTTCCGTCAGGTCTTTCACTCGGGTGTCAGGATTAATTCCGGTTTCTTTCAGAATCTTCTGTGAACTCGGCAAACCAATCCCGAAAACATAAGTCAAACCAACTTCAATTCTCTTTTCTCTTGGTAAGTCAACACCTGAAATTCTGGCCATGTACTTTTCGCACCTCCTATTTGGAACATTTTCTAAAGCATAATATCAAAACCCGGCAGGTCGCACCAGCAGTGCGCAGCCGCCCCGCCTGGATCTAAGCAAATGAATCAGCCTTGTTTCTGCTTGTGCTTTGGATTTTCACAAATCACCATAACTTTTCCTTTGCGTTTTATAATTTTGCATTTTTCGCAAATCGGTTTTACTGATGGTCTCACCTTCATAGTGGAAATACCTCCTTTTGGCAAAACTCACCGCCTTCGCGGCATTACTTCTCACTTTATATACAACACTTAAATCATTTTCTGCATTTTAAGAAAACTCTATTTCGCTCTCCAGGTAATTCGACCTTTTGTCAAATCATACGGAGAAAGTTCAACCGTTACCTTGTCCCCCGGCAAAATCCGAATAAAATTCATTCTCAATTTACCAGAAATATGCGCAAGGATCTGATGCCCATTTTCCAATTCCACTTGGAACATCGCATTGGGCAATGCTTCAAGTACGGTACCTTCTAATTCTAAAACTCCATCTTTCGCCATATCAAAGCCTCCTTATACGTCTACGTTATTCTCCATCCCGCTCAAAGCCCGTCTGAGATCAGGGTTCGTTACCCGTTCCCCTAATTTCAGCTTTTCAGCAACATATGCCGCTGTCGTGCCCGTTTTTGCAAGATGTTTAATTTTTTTCTTTTTCGGTCTGTCGACTTTTCTCAGTTTTCCATCACAAATCATAACCCACTGAGCATCTATCGTCTCCATCACCACAAAATATTTCCCTTTGTCCCTGCCTGCCTTTGAAGATACAATTTCACCGGCATGAAGTTCCAAAATATCATCACCTCAAAAGAATCATTAACACTTTGTAAGAATTTCCGGACCGTTACCAGTCACTACAACTGTGTTTTCGTAGTGGGCGGACAATTTGCCGTCCGCGGTTATCACCGTCCAGCCATCGGACAAGGTGTTAACATGATACGTACCCATATTCACCATAGGCTCTATGGCGATTGTCATGCCGGAAACCAACCGCACTCCTCTGCCAGGATTGCCAAAATTCGGCACCTCCGGTGACTCGTGCAAATCAGCTCCTACGCCGTGCCCTACCAGCGCACGCACAACTGAAAATCCATTGAATTCTACATACGACTGTACCGCATGGGCGATATCACCAATCCGGTTGCCCGGTACGGCTTCTATCAAACCTTGGAAAAAGCTTTGCCTGGTTACATCAATCAATTTTTGCGTTTCATCAGAAATTTTCCCGACAGCATACGTTCTGGCAGCATCGCCATGATATCCTTCATAGCAGGCACCAATATCTAAACTGATAATATCGCCGTCTTTCAAAACCGTCTTCCTGCTTGGGATCCCGTGCACTACCTGATCGTTGACAGAAGTGCAAATACTTCCGGGATAACCACTATAATGATAAAAGGAACAAGTGGCTTTGTTTTTTTTAATAAAACGGTCTGCTAGGTCATTCAATTCCTTTGTCGTCACACCGGGCTGAATCGCTTCTTTTAACACCTCAAATGTTTCTGCAACAATACGACCCGCTGTCCGCATTTTTTCAATTTCATGTTCTGATTTTACTCTGATCATAACCCTGCCTCAGCTTCCGCAACCGCAGAAAGAACAGCATGCGTCGTCTCCGCTAATTCTTCCTGCCCATATACAATCGTCAATTTTTCTTGACTGCGGTAATATTCCTTTAACGGTTCCGTTTGGCTATGGTAAACTGCAAGCCGTTTGCGAATTACCTCAGGAACATCATCGCTTCTCCTCACTAGTTCTCCCCCGCACTGATCACATTTCTCACTCACCTTGGGAGGATTGTGTAAAACATGATAGGTTGCGCCGCATTTCTTACATTCCCGGCGCCCCGATAAGCGCTCAATCAAAACCTCATCCGGCACTTCAATATCAACTACAACATCCACGCCTATTTCATGCTCATCCATCATTTTTGCCTGCTCAAGCGTTCTGGGAAATCCATCCAGGATATACCCGCATTGGCAGTCATCCTCTTTCAAACGGTTGCGCACAATTTCAAGCACGGTATCATCCGGAACTAATTCTCCTCGGGCAATAAAGCCTTCTGCAATTTTACCCATAGGCGTTTGCGCTGAAATAGCTGCCCGGATGATATGACCGGTTGAAATGGCAGGAATTTGATATTTCTTCGCCAGGTTCGCCGCCTGTGTGCCTTTTCCGGCTCCCGGCGGTCCTAAAAGAACCAGCTTCATAAAAATTCCACCTTTTAATATTGAGACTTAACTTTCTTATTCTAAAAATCCTTTGTAATGTCTCGTAAGCATCTGAGATTCCATCTGCTTGGTTGTCTCAAGAGCAACTCCGACAACGATCAAAAGCGATGTTCCGCCGATGGATACTGCCCCCAAATTCGGAATAAATGCAAGCAGAATCGGGAAAATTGCAACAATCGCAAGGAAAAATGCGCCAAAGAGCGTAACCTTTGATAAAATCCTTGCAATATAATCCGAAGTCGGTTTGCCCGGACGAATGCCCGGAATAAATCCGCCGTTTTTCTTCATGTTATTCGCCACTTCAATCGGGTTAAACTGAATTGCCGTATAGAAATAGGTGAAGAACAGAATCAGCAGGAAATACACAATAATATAAAATGGATGTGTCTGCTGGAACAAGCGGAGCAGCGCGCCCCAAAATCCCGTTGTCGGCAGGTTCTGTCCCCAGATAAACATTGCAATTGTCTGCGGGAATGACATAATGGAAACTGCAAAGATGATCGGGATAACGCCCGCCATCGCAAGTTTAAGCGGAATGTGTGTGCTTTGTCCGCCATACATTTTCCGTCCTACCACACGTTTTGCATATTGAACCGGAATTCTGCGCTCCGAATCGTTAATCATTACAACAAATCCAATCGCAACCACTGCAATTGCTAAAATAACAACCAGCGTCATAACCGATTGGAACGAAATTGTATCGCCGGAAAAGAGCGTCGCCTGTAAAGACTTAATCATCGCAGGTCCACGGGAAACAATACCAGTAAAGATCAAAAGTGATATACCATTTCCGATCCCTTTTTCTGTAATTTCTTCGCCCAACCACATCAAAAATGCTGTACCAGCAGTTAAGGTGATCGTAATCACGATAAAATTCATAATAGTGTTTCCACCCTGAATCGATGCGCTCAAGCCAAAATACAAGCCTGTTGCTTGTATAAAGCCCAAAACGACTGTAACATAACGGGTGATGGAAGAAATTTTCTTTCTGCCTTCTTCGCCTTCTTTCGCCATCCGCTCAAGCGCCGGAATTGCAACCGTCAATAGCTGTATAATAATGCTTGCGTTAATATACGGACTGATGCTCATTGCGAAAATAGAACCACGCTCCAGCGCGCCACCCGAAAAGTTGTTGAGTAAACCCTGCATACCTTCTGTAAAGCCGCCCATCATCTGACCGATGGCCTCCGTTGTAAGCCCCGGAACCGGGACAAAAGAACCCATTCGGAATATAAACAGCATGAGAAGGGTATAAAGCATCTTTTTGCGCAGGTCAGGGATTTTCCAAGCGTTTCTAAGTGTTTGTAACATCTTAGATCACCTCCGCCTTCCCGCCGGCTTCTGTAATTTTTTCCGCGGCCGTTTTTGAAAATCTTGCAGCCTTAACCGTTAAGTTCTGTGCTGTGAGATCGCCGCGGCCCAAAACGACGATACCGTCATTTATTTTCTTTATGATTCCTGCCGTTTTCAGCGCCTCTGCGGTTACTTCTGCGCCGTTTTCAAAACGGTTAAGGTCTGACACGTTAATCTCCGTGTACACTTTTGCAAATATATTTGTAAAGCCTCTTTTCGGCAAACGTCTGTAAAGAGGCATCTGGCCGCCTTCAAAACCTGGACGCACTCCGCCGCCCGAACGTGCCTTTTGACCCTTATGACCTTTTCCCGCGGTTTTTCCATTTCCTGAACCATGTCCGCGTCCTACCCGGAATGCTTCCTTTTTAGAACCTTCCGCTGGTCTCAGTTCGTTTAGTTTCATCTAGCGCACCTCCTTTAGTCATTAGATTTCTTCTACCTTTACCATATAATCAATTTTACTTACCATACCTCTGATACTGGGATTATCGTCATGCTCTTTCACGTCTCTGATTTTTTTGAGGCCCAGAGCGTGCGCCGTAGCGATATGGTCTTTTTTTCTACCGATTGTACTCTTTACGAGAGTTACTTTCAGCTTTCCTGCCATAACGTTCACCCTCCTAACCTATAATTTCTTCTACCGTTTTCCCTCTGAGCTTTGCAACTTCCTCCGCGCTTTTTAATGACGCGAGTCCAGCTATCGTAGCCTGCACTACATTGCGGGGATTATTGGATCGAAGAGATTTTGTTCTAATATCACGGACGCCGGCAAGCTCTAATACTGCACGAGCCGGTCCTCCAGCAATCACTCCGGTACCTTCTGCCGCAGGTTTTAATAACACACGACCTGCGCCGTATTCACCGATTGTTTCATGCGGGATAGAAGTCCCAAGCATATTTACATGAATCAGATTTTTCTTTGCGTCCTCAATTCCCTTGCGGATGGCGTCCGGAATTTCAGCCGCTTTGCCTGTTCCGCAACCAACGTATCCATTTTCGTCGCCGACAACGACTAATGCGCTAAAGCGAAACGTTCTACCGCCTTTTACAACCTTTGCAACGCGGTTTAAGTTCACAACTCTTTCTTTAATATCTAAAACACTTGCATCGATCAACTGAGCCAAACTGTTCTCCTCCTTCTCTTAGAATTCCAGACCGCCTTCTCTTGCGCCCTCAGCAAGCTCAAGCACTCGGCCGTGGTAAATATATCCGCCTCTGTCAAATACGACAGTTTTAATTCCTTTTTCTAATGCTTTTGCTGCAACCAGTTTTCCAACCTCGCGGGCTGCCTCTTTGTTTCCGCCGTTCTTCCCTTTTAAAGACGCATCAAGCGTAGAGGCAGAAACCAAAGTGATCCCTTTGTCATCATCAATGATCTGGGCATATATGTTTTTCAGACTTCTGTAAACATTCAGTCTCGGACGGCTGGCTGTACCGCTGATGGTCTTACGAACTCTTTTATGTCTTCTCAGTCTGGCCACATTGCTGCTCTGTTTCTTAATCAATTCTTTCACTCCTTTATTGTTCATGTGTACGGATCATGGATTTTGCCATGATTCCTGACATTAAGTGAACGAAGCACACGATGGCAAGATTATTTCTTACCGCCGGTTTTCCCTTCCTTACGTCTGATGTGCTCGTAAGAATATTTAATTCCTTTGCCCTTATATGGCTCAGGCAATCTTTTTTCTCTCACTTTCGCTGCAAACTCACCGACAACCTGTTTGTCAATTCCCTTTACAATAATGGTGTTCGGATTTGGCACCTCAATCGTGATGCCGTCTGCCGGAACCATTTCTACCGGATGGGAATAACCAAGATTCATCAGCAGGTTTTTACCTTGCAGCTGCGCTCTGTAACCAACGCCGTTTACTTCCAGCGTTTTTTCATAGCCCTCTGTAACACCGATAATCATATTGTTTAACAGTGTTCTTGTAAGACCGTGAAGCGCTTTGTGTGCTTTTATTTCAGAAGGACGGGATACATTGATCTCTGCGCCTTCTTGTTTTATGATCATTTCAGGATGTAATTCCTTTGTAAGTGTACCTTTCGGTCCTTTTACCGTGATGACATTGCCTTCTGCAATTTTTACATCAACACCGGCAGGAACCGCAATTGGCATTCTTCCAATTCTGGACACTGTTTGCACCTCCTTGTAGTCTTGCTTTCAAATTTCCAAACAATTACCAAACAAACGCCAGCACTTCTCCGCCTACGTTTTCTTTTCTAGCCTTTTTATCGGTCATAATTCCCTTCGATGTAGAGATAATCGCGATACCTAAGCCGCGAAGCACCTGCGGCAGCTCATCTTTGCTCTTGTATATTCTCAGGCCGGGCTTGGACACTCTTTTTACGCCGGAAATTACTTTTTCTTTGCCGGCATATTTGAGGGCAATCCGGATCACACCCTGTTTGCCATCATCTATGACCTGATAATTTTTTATATATCCTTCTTCTAACAAAATTTCAGCAATTGCTTTTTTCATGTTAGACGCAGGAACATCTACAGAAACGTGTTTCGCAGAATTTGCATTTCTGATTCTTGTCAGCATATCTGCAATAGGATCGGTTGTCTGCATGAAAGTACCTCCTTCCAAATTGTTTAACGATTCATATTTTACCAGCTAGCCTTCTTCACGCCGGGAATCTGACCTTTATACGCCAATTCCCGGAAGCAGATACGGCAGATGCCGAATTTTCTGAGGTAAGCGTGCGGCCTGCCGCAGATTTTACATCTGTTGTAGTGTCTCGTGCTGAACTTAGGCGTTTTCTGCTGCTTATTGATCATAGCTTTCTTTGCCATAAATTCTCCTCCTTATTACTTTGCGGCAAACGGCGCGCCCATCAGGGAAAGAAGCTCTCTTGCTTCTTCGTCCGTTTTTGCAGTCGTAACCATGATAATATCCATACCTCTGATTTTATCAATCTTATCATAATCAATTTCCGGGAAAATCAGCTGTTCTTTAATTCCAACCGAATAATTGCCTCTTCCGTCAAAAGAATTTGCGTTAATTCCGCGGAAGTCTCTTACTCGAGGCAGAGCCACATTAAAGAACCTATCCAGAAATTCATACATTTTGCTGCCACGTAAGGTAACTTTGCAGCCAATCGACATGCCTTCCCTTACTTTAAATGCAGCAACGCTCTTTTTCGCCCGTGTAATGACAGGCTTCTGACCGGTGATGGCTGCCAAATCGCTGACAGCATTATCCAGCGCCTTTGCATTTTCTTTGGCTTCTCCGCAGCCGATATTTACAACAATCTTTTCCAGCTTCGGAATCTGCATCACGCTTTTATATCCAAATTTCTCCATAAGAGCCGGAGCAATTTCTTTGCTATACTTTTCCTGCAATCTAGCCATTCGCTTTTACTACCTCCTTCTTGCAAAAATTAGTCGTTATAGATTTCGCCGCACTTTTTGCAGTATTTCACTTTTTCTCCGCTTTCCAACACTTTGCGGGCAATTCGAGTTGCTTTACCGCATTTGGAGCAGATGTTCATAACATTGGACGCATCAATGGCAGCTTCTTGTTTTAATATACCGCCCGGCTGTCCCTGCTGTCTCGGCTTTTTGTGTTTGGTTGCAACTGCAACGCCTTCTACAATCACTTTTCCGCTCTCCGGCAAAACCTGAATTACTTTGCCTTTTTTGCCTTTATCCTTACCGGAAATTACTACAACTTCATCTCCGGATTTAATATGCATTTTAGCCAATTTCGGCACCTCCTTGATGGGAAATCCCATAATTTGAAGTTTACTTACAGAACCTCAGGAGCCAAAGAAAGGATTTTCATATATTCTTTTTCTCTGAGTTCTCTTGCGACAGGCCCAAAAATACGGGTTCCTCTCGGGTTTTTATCATCTCTTATGATAACGGCAGCATTTTCATCAAATTTGATATATGTGCCGTCATTACGTCTCACGCCGGATACCGAACGGACAACGACGGCTTTTACAACGTCACCTTTTTTCACAACACCGCCGGGCGTTGCTTTTTTGACAGAAGCAACAATGACATCGCCGATTGCCGCATATCTTCTTTTTGATCCGCCTAAAATTCTGATGCACATCAGCTCTTTTGCGCCGGTGTTATCAGCAACCTTCAAAAGCGTTTGCTGTTGAATCATTTGGTTACCCTCCATTCTGTGCTATTCTATAATTACTGCGCTTTTTCAACGATACTGACCAGTCTCCATCTCTTATCTTTTGACAGCGGGCGGGTCTCCATAACCAACACTCTGTCGCCGATGTTACACTCATTGTTCTCGTCGTGCGCCTTCAGTTTATACGTTCTCTTTACGATTTTTCCGTAAAGCGGATGTTTTACGTTATATTCAATCGCAACAACAATGGTTTTATCCATTTTATTGCTGATAACCTTACCGGTTCTCTGCTTTCTAAAGTTACGCTCCAATTCGTTTCACTCCTTCCAAGCACACTGGCTCTTTCTATTAGTTTGCAGCCTTTTCGAGTTTTCTCTCAACCATTACCGTTTTAATTCTGGCAATTGACTTTTTAACCTCGGTAATTCTCATCGGATTTTCGAGCTGATTTGTCGCGTTTTGAAATCTGAGGTTAAAGAGCTCTTTTTTCAGGTCAGCCAGAGTACTCTCCAATTCTACATCCGTGAAATCACGAATTTCATTCACTTTCATGTGCTTAACCCTCCATTTCTTCGGCCTCACGGGATACAAACTTACATTTAATCGGAAGTTTGTGGCTAGCAAGACGCATAGCTTCTCTTGCTATTTCCTCTGAAACGCCATCTATTTCAAACAATACTCTGCCCGGCTTCACAACCGCGACCCAGTATTCCGGAGAACCTTTACCAGAACCCATTCGGGTTTCTGCGGGCTTTTCCGTAACCGGCTTATCAGGGAAGATTTTAATCCAAACCTGTCCACCTCTTTTGATATAACGGGTCATCGCAATACGGGCAGCTTCAATCTGGTTGCTCGTGATCCAGGACGGCTCTAAAGCCTGAAGGCCATACTTTCCATAGGTCAAAGTATTTCCACGGGTTGCTGTGCCTTTCATCCTGCCGCGCATAACTCTTCTGTATTTTACTCTTTTGGGCAATAACATGATTATTTACCTCCCGTCTTCTGATTCTTTTTGCTTTCGGGAAGGATTTCACCTTTATATATCCAAACCTTAACGCCTATTTTACCATAGGTCGTATTCGCTTCCCAGAAACCGTAGTCGATATCCGCACGCAATGTCTGAAGCGGAATCGTACCTTCGTGATAATGTTCGCATCTTGCAATTTCTGCACCGCCCAAACGACCGCTGCAGCTGGTTTTAATTCCTTTTGCGCCCAGTTTCATTGCACGGCCCATAACAGATTTCATTGCCTTACGGAAAGAAATTCTGCGCTCTAACTGCGATGCAATATTTTCTGCAACCAATTGTGCGTCAACATCGGGCTGTTTAATTTCCTCAATGTTTAAAGCAATTCCTTTTCCGGTCATTGCTTCGAGCTGTTTTTTCACTTTATCAATTTCACTGCCGCCGCGGCCGATAATAATGCCCGGTTTTGCAGCAAAAATGTTAATTCTGATCCGTTTCGCCGTACGTTCAATTTCAATTTTTGAAACGCCCGCCGGGAACAGCAATTTTTTCAAAAACTTTCTGATTTTATAATCTTCTACCAAAAGATCGCCAAAATCCTGGTCATTTGCAAACCATCTGGAGTCCCAGTCTTTGATGACCCCTACTCTCAATCCATGTGGATGTACTTTCTGACCCAATCTGCTTACCTCCTTCTCTGTTAATTTTCTTCGTTTTCTTTTAGCACGATCGTGATGTGGCTGGTGCGTTTTCTGATTCTAAACGCGCGTCCCTGTGCCCTCGGACGAATCCTCTTAAGGGTCGGTCCCTGATTGGCATAAATTTCTGCCACATACAGCTTGTTAATATCCATGTTATGGTTGTTTTCCGCATTCGCCATTGCAGACTCAAGCAGCTTAATTAACAGTTCGCTGGCTGCTTTCGGCGTTTGTTTTAAAATTCCCATTGCAACCGCAACTGGCTTGTTGCGAATCAGATCTATCACAATTTTAACTTTTCTTGATGAAATACGAGCATAGCTTAATTTAGCTCTAGCTTCCACTGCTGTTTCCTCCTCTCTAAAAGGATAATATTATTTTCCGGTAGTCTTGTTCCCGGCATGTCCCTTAAAGGTACGGGTGGGAGCAAACTCACCCAGTTTGTGTCCGACCATATCTTCTGTAATGAAAACCGGAACATGCTTTCTGCCATCGTGAACCGCTATCGTATGACCTACCATTTCCGGGAAAATGGTAGAGCTTCTTGACCAGGTTTTTACGACTCTTTTCTCGTTTGCTTCGTTCATCTTAACGATTTTAGACATTAAGCTTTCTGCAACGAAAGGTCCTTTTTTAATGGATCTGCTCATCTTTTTGCCTCCTTTGCGCTGATGTTGTCCGGCCGCAGCCGGACATTCCGCATGAAACTATTTATCGTTTCTTCTCTTTACAATGAACTTGTCATTGATATTTTTCTTCTTTCTCGTCTTAAGACCCAGAGCAGGTTTACCCCAAGGAGTAACCGGGCTCGGACGTCCAACCGGAGACTTACCTTCACCACCGCCGTGAGGATGGTCGCACGGGTTCATAACAGAACCTCTGACGGTCGGTCTCCAACCCATATGACGTTTTCTGCCGGCTTTTCCTATGGACACATTTTCATGATCCAAATTACCGATCTGACCGATCGTTGCCATACAATTCATACGGATTAAGCGAACTTCGCCGGAAGGAAGCCTTACCTGTGCATAATCGCCTTCTTTTGCCATCAGCTGTGCAGCAGCACCTGCTGTTCTAACCAACTGACCGCCTTTTCCGGGCATTAATTCAATGTTATGAATCAGCGTACCAACCGGAATATACTGGATCTGCATTGCATTTCCGGCTTTAATGTCTGCGCCGTTTGGATCCGTTACCAAAACTGCACCGTCTGTTACGCCGTTTGGAGCCAAGAAATATCTTTTTTCTCCATCTTCATACTGAACCAAAGCAATGTTTGCGCTGCGGTTCGGATCATACTCGATACCGATGACCGTAGCTTGACCAACTTTATTTCTCTTAAAATCGATGATTCTGTATTTTCTCTTATTTCCGCCGCCTCTGTGCCGTACGGTAATTCTGCCGTAAGAGTTTCTGCCGGCTGATTTATTCATCGGCTCGAGCAAAGAACGTTCCGGCTCATACTTTGTAATTTCCTCAAAAGTGGAAACCGTCATAAACCTTCTGGCTGGAGACGTAGGATTATACTTTTTCATTGCCATCCTTTTCACTCCTTAATCGTTGTTATCGGACGCGCGAATTTTATTTTATTAAAATCTCGGTGCCGCATGCGCATCCATAATGATCAGCAAATTGCGCTTTACGCCATACCCTCGAAGAACTCGATGGTTTTGCTGTCGGCAGTCAGCTTGACAACTGCTTTTTTCCAGTTGGCTCTTCTGCCTTCATAGCGGCCCATTCTTTTCACTTTTCCAAGCACGTTTGCGGTTGTGACCTTTTCTACTTTTACGTCAAAGATCTCTTCAATCGCTTTTTTTATCTCAATTTTATTTGCGCATTTAGCAACCCGGAAGGTGTACTTGCGCTCAGCAATCTGATCCATGCTCTGCTCGGAAATTACAGGCTTGATAATGATATCGTGTGCAAAATTCATTATGCATACACCTCCACTAATTTCTCAGCGGCATCCTTTGTAAGAATCAGTTTGTCATGCTTTAAAAGTTCATAAACATTTAAAGTGCCAACAAACGAAGTCTCAACACCATGAATATTTCTCGCTGAAAGGTATACTTTTTCATCTTTTTCTGGCAAAACAATCAATGCTTTTGTGTCTACCTTCAGATTTTTCAGCATTTCCGCAATTTTTTTCGTTTTAATTTCTTCCAATGAAATGGTATCCAGTACCAAAATTTCATTATCCATCGCTTTTGCAGAAAGCGCGGATTTGAGCGCCAGCTTTTTGATTTTTTTGTTTACGCTGGTGCGATAGCTCCTCGGCTTCGGCGCAAAAACAACGCCGCCGCCCGTCCACTGCGGGCTTCTGATAGAACCCTGACGCGCACGTCCTGTCCCCTTCTGGCGCCACGGCTTGATACCGCCGCCGCGGACTTCTGCACGGGTCAGCGCGCTTTGCGTGCCTTGTCTCTGGTTTGCGAGATAACTCACAACAACTGTATGGATCGCGGTCTTATTCGGCTCAATTCCAAAAACCGCTGCGTTTAATTCATAACTTCCCAGTTCTTTGCCTTCCATATTATATAAAACAGCGTTAGGCATTTAACTTCCTCCTTTCGTTTCTGTTCGACTATGCCTTAACAGAATCTTTAATGATGACCATTCCGCCCTTAGGACCCGGAACAGCGCCTTTAATGGCAATTACATTCTTCTCTGCGTCTATTTTAACAACTTTCAAATTCTGAATGGTAACTTTTTCTACACCCAGGTGACCAGCCAGCTTCTTGCCCTTCATCACGCGCGACGGTGTGGAACAAGCGCCCAGCGAACCCGGACCTCTGTGATATCCAGAACCGTGGGTCATCGGACCTCTGTGCGTGCCCCAGCGCTTGATCGTGCCGGCGTAACCCTTACCTTTGGTAATACCGGTTACATCAATCATTTCGCCCTCTGCAAACACGTCCGCTTTGATTTCATCACCAACATTTAAGTCAGCAGCGCCATCCAGCTTGAATTCCTTCAGGTATTTCATATAAGCCGTACCGGCTTTTTTGAAATGCCCCTGCATCGGTTTTGTTGTATGTTTTTCTTTTTTTTCGCCGAAGCCGATTTGAACCGCTTCGTAACCGTCGTTCTCAACGGTCTTTTTCTGTGTCACTCTGCACGGTCCCGCTTCGATGACCGTAACCGGAATCAAAACGCCGTTTTCATCGAAAAGCTGTGTCATGCCGAGCTTTTTGCCTAAAATTGCTTTCTTCATAAAAGCACCTCCTAAAATGGTTATTGGTTCACAAATAATGTGAACATGACCCGCCGCAAGCGGCAGTGCCCTTGCCAAGCCGCAGCACATGCGAAGTTCGCTGTCTGTCAGCTTGCTGATTAATATTTCATCTCAATGTCAACACCGGCAGGCAGTTCAATGCGCATTAAGGCATCAACCGTCTTCTGCGTCGGCAGCAAGATGTCAATCAATCTTTTGTGCGTTCTCATCTCAAACTGTTCTCTGGAATCCTTATACTTATGAACAGCTCTCAAGATGGTAACGATTTCCTTTTTCGTCGGCAGCGGTATTGGTCCGGAGACCTTTGCTCCCGTCCTTTTCGCGGTTTCTACGATCTTTTCAGCAGACTGATCAAGAAGTACATGGTCATAAGCTTTCAGTCTAATCCTGATTTTCTGGCTTGCTTGTGCCATTTTCTTTCCTCCTCACTAATTTGTAATGTCTGTGAAACACGCCGGCATGGGCCGGCATTCCAATGAAACGACAGTTAAAATTGTATACACTCTGCCGGGCGTTTCTCCTGCGCCCATAAAGAAAACCCAGAAACAAATACCTTCCTGGGCCAAAGAGATACGTATCGCCTAACCGCAAGCCGCAAAAGAGCGCAATGCGCCGCAAACCTTTGCGCGCAAGCTCCTTGTGGTATGGATTTCAGCGTGACTCTGTCGCCCGGTTTCTAGAATCGGACATTCTCCATGGAAAAACCCGCTTTTTGCGGCAACCTCCCACTTCATCGTATGCCATGTCACAGCCTTTTTATTTTACACTATTTCAGACTAAAATGCAAGCTTTTCCGAATAAAAACCGCAAAAAAATTTTTAACAAAATTTTATGAAATGCAAGAAAAATAATTGTGCAAATTCCCCATGATGACATTTGAGAGAGAATCCGTTATAATTAAGATATATAAACACAAATTAACCGCTTGGTCAAGCTCCATCTTAACTACATAGAAGCAGGTGCCACGATGAAACAGATTACCATTAACGCAAACGACGCCGGACAGCGGCTGGATAAGTTTTTAATTAAATTTTTGCCCGCCATGCCGCAAAGCCTTGTCTATAAATCTTTACGCAAAAAAAGAATTAAAGTAAACGGTAAACGCGGGCAGGAAAAAACGATATTAAAAACCGGCGACCACTTGGAACTATACATTAACGATGAGTTTTTTGAACAACCTTCCCCCGAGCACGCCTTTTTAAAAATTCGAACACCGTCCGTGCGAATAATTTACGAAGATGAAAATATTTTGCTTGCTGACAAACCGCAGGGTCTCGTTGTCCATTCCGATGACAAAGAATCCATAAATACGCTGATTTCCCACATTCAGGCATATCTTTACCAAAAAGGGGAATATGATCCGCAGGCGGAACACAGCTTTGCTCCGGCTTTGTGCAATCGGATAGACCGCAACACGAGGGGAATTGTCATTGCTGCAAAAAACGCAGAAAGCCTGCGGATTTTAAATGAAAAAATTAAAGCAAAGGAAATTCGTAAATTCTATTTGTGCCTCGTCTGTGGGATTCCGACACCAGGCAGCGCCACTCTAACTTCTTATTTGCTAAAAGATTCTGATTCCAACAAGGTCACTGTGCACAGCCATCCGGTTCCGGGTGCAAAAACAGCAGTTACCAAATATCAGGTACTCAAAACATATCAAAAACACGCCCTCCTGGAAGTGGAACTCATTACCGGACGCACCCATCAGATCCGGGCGCATATGGCGTCCATTGGCCATCCCTTGCTTGGCGATGGCAAATACGGCGTTTTGGGGAAAGACCCTCTCTTAAAACAGCAGGCGCTCTGCTCCTACCGGCTTCGGTTTGATTTTACCAAGGATGCTGGGATTTTAACCTATTTAAACGGAAAAGAATTTTCTCTTTCCCAAGTGGATTTTGGTGTGCCCGAGAAAAAACTGTGATGAAATAATTAAGGAAATGAGGAGAGACCATGAAACATTCTATAAAGGAATTGATCCAATTTGCTCTGGATGAAGGATTTACCCAAGCGGGTGAGCTTAATACGGAGGCGCTCGTTTTTATGCCGGAGGTACGCGATATGTGCCGTGCCGACCGCTGCCATTCGTATGGGAAAAGCTGGCGGTGTCCTCCTGCCTGCGGTAGTATTGAAGAAGCATCCGCCCGCGCGGCTACATACCGTTACGGCATTATTATGCAAACAATTGGAAATATGGATGACGATTTTGATTTTGAGACAATACAGGAAACGGCAAGAAAGCATGGTGATAGTTTTCGTGCCCTAATGAAAAAACTGAAAACAGAATACAACGATCTTCTGCCCATGGGCGCCGGAACATGCTCGCGCTGTGAAAAATGTACTTATCCGGACGCGCCCTGCCGTTTTCCCGATGATTCTTATTCGCCGATGGAAGCTTATGGCTTAATGGTTAGTGATGTGTGTTCAAAATCTGGCATTCCATATAATAACGGGCCGCACACCATCACATTTACCAGCTGCTGTTTGTTTAAATGATTTATCATCTTTTATAAAATACAAAAGCCCAGCAAACAGCAGACACTATTGTACTGGGCTTTATTATTTTTTTACTACTCTTCTACGCGGATAATCGCCGGATCGGTAAAAATATCCGATTCATCACGGCTTTTTGTTGAAAATTCAGACACCACTGCGCCTTCATCCCCTGCTTGGAACCAATGCTTTGTGCCTGGATACATTGTATATTGCTCCCCCGGTGTTAATACCACTTCATGGAAAACCGTGTAAACACCGTCCGGGTGCTGCACCTGCGGCTTCTCTGTCGGTTCGCCGTCAACATAAAGGTACACTTTTCCCCAGCGGCAGCGGAAAGTTTCTTCTTTTCCCGGTTCGCCGGCTACCGGCGGATGGATGTGTTCCGGACAGGTTTGGTGTGGGAACAAAACCATTTCCTTGGCACAAACCCGTTCCGTATTCACATAAGTAAGGATTTCAAGGCCGGTATGATACAAATCATTGAGGCCAAAGTCTGCCACCTCAATTTTTTGTTTTTCTTCCTCTGTTAAAATAATATTTGCCTTTTCATAAAACGCCAACGTTTCTTTTACCGCTTTTTCATATGTTTCTTTTGCAATCATAACGGATTCGCCTCCATAAATTTTTTAATTTCCTCATACGGCTTAATTCCCGTCGAGGCACCCACCTCCATAATACAATGCGTGCCGACAGCATTTCCTAAAGCCGCCGCTTCTTCTATTGTCATACTGTTTGCCAAGCCATACAGGAAACCGGAGCAAAAAGAATCCCCTGCGCCGGTTGTATCCACCGGTTTAATTTTTTCATATGTAGGAAGCGTTATCCCTTGGCTGTTTTTGGTATCACGCACGTAACAGCCGTCTTTTCCCACTTTAATTACCACATGCTTTACACCCCGGTCAAAAAAGCAGTCTGCCATCTTAGCCACATCATCACAGCCGGCAAACATTTGCGCTTCTTCCACGCTCGGAATGAAATAGTCAATATACGGCATGCAGGGCGCTAAAACATCCATCCAGCGTCCGCGGTCATCCCACGCGCTGTCTAAAACCGTAATTTTCCCCATCTCCTTACATTTTTTCAGCACTCTGGCGCACGGCTCGCCGTCAAAGTTCGGCATCAGCATCGTCCCTGCTACAAAGACAATATTAGCCTGCTCGATCACGCTGAAATCCACATCCGAATCCGTAAAGATAGCATTGGCACCCAGCGTATGAATAAAGGAACGTTCCCCTTCTTTATTTACCAAAACAACAGAAGCCGAGCTTCCTGTGTAATCACTCATTTTCAGTCCCTTAGTGTCCACACGGTATTTTTTCAATTCCCCGACCATAAAGGAACCAAAACCGTCATTTCCAACCATACCTAAAAGGGCGACTTCTGCCCCCAGCTTCGCAAGGTCAATGGAAGCATTTAGTGCACATCCGCCTGTGTAGAGCTTTAAACTGTCAATCAAGCCCAGTTTTCCTGCCTCCGGGATTTTATCCACGGTCTTGGCAATACAGTCTGCTGTTAAAATACCAATACAAGCTATATCAAACATATATCTTCCCTCCGGTTTCTATTAGTAAAATAATTATACTATATCTTTCCCATCCTTACAAGCGGTAATTTTCATAAGATTCTATTCATTCTTTGTGCAGGTTGAACAAAGGCAGAGATTCTTTTGTTTACCATCTTGCGCATTCATATCATTTATACTATAATAGAAACAGATTTAAAATTTCAATCCAGTACAAAGGAGACGTTTATTTGCATCCATATAACAGCCGGGAAAACAAACGAAAAAACCGAAATAACGTATTAAAAATGCTTTTGCTCTATTCGCCCATTTCCCGGATAGAACTGGCGAAACGCACCGGCCTTTCTAAAATGACATTGACGAATATTATGAATGAATTTTTAGAGGAAGGACTGGTAGAAGAACGAGAAAAAGATCAATCCACCACCAGCGGCCGCAAACCCATTTTTCTCTCTTTTCCTTCGCACCCGCTGACCGCGTGCGGTATTTATTTGTCAAGACGCGCGGCAAACGGCTGTTTACTTACAGTAGCCGGAGAAATGGTACATCGGCAGTCCATCCCTTTGTCCGCTGACGAGTCTGTGCAAACTCTTTCTGATAAAATTTGCCTTCTTGCAAACTCGCTGATGATAGAAGGAAAGAACTATCCATTGGTTGGAATCGGCATTGGAGCCATTGGCCCAGTAGACACCGATCAAGGCGTTTTGCTCAATCCGCCTGCATTTTACGGCATTCATAATTTTCCTCTTATTTCTGCGCTGAAAAAGCAGACCAAACTGCCTGTTTTTTTAGACAACGATATGAACGCCTCTGCGCTGGCAGAAATGTATTTTGGGTGCTGCAAGGAAACAAAAGATTTTATCTATATTGGCGTAACCTATGGCATTGGCGCAGGGATCGTGTCCAGCGGCCGTTTATTAATGGGAGAAGGGGGCGTAACCGGCGAAATCGGGCACACCACTATGGATATTAACGGATCTTTGTGTCCCTGCGGTTCCCGGGGGTGTTTAGAGCTTTACGCAGACGCCAAAAATACCGCTGCATATTACACCGCACAGGCTAAAACCGAGTCATCTCTGGCTTACGAAGACGTTGTTGCCCTTGCTCTGTCCGGCGACAGCCTTGCCCGCGAAGCTCTGTTTCGACAATTTCGTTACCTTGGTGCAGCGATTACAAACCTTGCCAATCTTTTTGATCCCGGTTGTATCATCCTGGGGCATGAAATTGCTGCCGCAGGCAGTTTTGCACAGGAGGAAATTGCTAAATATGCGGCTTCAAAAATGCTTTCTTCCGCATATCGCGACACGCCTCTTAGAATTTCTAGTTTTGGCGCAGATGCTCCGCTCGTTGGCGCCGGAGCACTTGTTTTTCACAGGCTGTTCCAATAAGCTGTAATGGAATGGGGCTTTATGTTTTATTTCATTTATTCCCAGGACATTGCAGGGGTGTCCCCTCTCTTACCGGCAAAACTTTCGCGTTCTTTTTTATCTTCTTATATTGACAAATATATACCATTGCGCTATAATAAATATGGTTTTGTTTTAGGGCGGGGTGAAAGTCCTCACCGGCGGTAATGAGCAACTTGCTACGAGTCCGAGAGCCTTTTAGGTTGATCAGGTGTGATTCCTGAACCGACGGTTAAAGTCCGGATGAAGAAATGGAATACACCAATCTGTATTTTACTCCCCTTGCGAGACGGCGAGGGGATTTTTTCTTGCCAAATGTCCTAACAAACCTCATTTAAATTTTAGGAGGTTTTTTTATGAAAGAAATCCGTACTGCAAGAAAATTAACCACCATGGGGCTAATGGCGGCAATTTCCGTCATTTTAATTTATTTTATCCATTTCCCCATTTTACCCGGAGCGGCTTTTTTGGAATATGACCCAGCGGACATACCGATTTTTATTTGTACTTTCCTGTTTGGTCCGATCAGCGGGCTACTGTTAACCGTGGTTGCCAGCGTCGTTCAGGGGCTTACTGTGAGTGCTCAGAGTGGGATTATCGGCGTTATGATGCACATTTTTGCCACAGGTTCTTTTGTGCTGGTTGCCGGATTGATTTACCGCCGCAGCCGAACAAAAAAGGGAGCTTTGCTGGCATTAATTTTCGGCGTCATAGTGATGACAGCAACCATGTGCATCTGGAATGTTATTTTTACCCCTATATACAGCGGCATGCCGCGGCAGGCAGTCATTGCCATGCTGCCCACGGCAATTATACCGTTTAACTTAATAAAAAGCGGTGTAAACGCTTTGGTAACGGCTGTGCTGTATAAAAAAATATCCGTACTGGTTTTCAAAAAGAAACTGGATGAGATCGGCACCGCCAATACATCACCCACTCATCTCTAATTTGCAAGCACATAATAAATAAAACATATTCCTGAGCGCATATATTGTGCTCAGGAATATGTTTCGCTTTTATTCTTTTTCACCATCCCAATCTTCAAATTGAATCCTATTATAAATTCCGTTTTCATCTTTACTAGTAGTATCAACAAGTGCTTTTCTATAAGTTTCCTCATCTTTTACTTTATAGTATATAATGTATGTTTCATTATCTTTATCATACTTCTCATCAACTACTAACCACCAAGGTTCATATGTTGAAGACTTTAAAATTTTTTCTGTTATATTATGTATTTTAATAATTTCTGTACATTCCGGTCCTGAATCACAGCCACTTAAAAAAATAAGAAGAAAAACGAAACATATCAACCGTTTTTTCATTACTTCACCATCCTTTCGGATAAAATCCTGTGCAATGTACCACCAGGGACGTACATTTGGCTCTAGATAATGCCTACTGAATAATAGCCATTTCCGTAACAATATAAATTTCTAACAGTTTTTGAAACCATGATAAAAAAATTGTAAAAAGAACCTTACCGATTTTTCGTAGGTTCAGCAGCAAAACGGACATAGC
>CASGBM010000021.1 GCA_949299615.1 uncultured Eubacteriales bacterium
TGTTGGCGGAGACGGTGGGATTCGAACCCACGTGCCCTTTCGGACAACTCGATTTCGAGTCGAGCTCGTTATGACCGCTTCGATACGTCTCCATTTAGAGAATATTCAGTTTTTGGCACAGATAACATGATTTCGAGTCAGCCCCGTTATGACCACTTCGATACCCGTCCGTATATAAAAACTCAAAAAATGAGTTTTTCGCAAATATTAAGTTGTATTAGATTTTATATTAGATATACATAAGTTTTTTGTAAGGCATTATGCCATAAACCCAGATGTATCAAGGGTTTAGCGAAACGGCAAATCCAACGGCTGTCAAAAATTTCGAGTTGCGCCTCGTTGTGAGCATATCAATCTCTGTCCATAAAAATGATTTCATTTTAAACACAGACGAAAGGAGCTCAAGCCAGTAGACGGAATCCTTGCAGTGCCTGTCTATATCAGCAAATATAAACCCTGCAGACCGCAGCTGCAAAAGTAAACGTCGATGTACGGCGTCTATCCGAAAACTTGGGCATATATCCCTGAAATTGTCAAATTAAAGCATCAAAAAAACTTTCCGTAACAAATAATGGCGCCTTCGTTAAAACAATCCACCGAAAATCCTTAATCATTATATCATGAAACATTTTTGATTGCAAGCAAATTGTAAAAGAATTCGTCAGGAACTGGTGTTTGCGCAAAATTTAGATGAGCAATCGCTGCAACGCTTTAAAATTTGCCGTACAAACCTTTTTTATTATTATCCTTAACACGCCGCACTTCGCGGACCATAGTCAGCGTATCGTGAACAATTCGGATTTTGGAGCCGGAATTTTCGTGGAACAGTTCCACGGGGAGCCGTCCGATATGGAACCCCATTTTCTTGGCAAGAAAAATCAGCTCTACATCAAAGCCCCACCCAGGCAGCGTGCTTTTTTCAAATATTTTTTCTGCCGCTTCCCGGCGAAAACATTTAAAGCCGCATTGGGTATCCGGAACATGGAGATTTAAAATCAAATCAACAACAAAAGAAAATCCGTGCGACATTAGTGTGCGGTACCATGGGTATTTTTTCCCGTTATCTGCACTCTCTCGGTTCCCTAAAATTAAATCATAAGAATTTTGCTCAAACATACGCACCGCTTTTTCAATATTTTCCGGCGGATACGGAAGATCTGCATCGGTAAAAATGATAATATCTCCGCGGGCATTTTTTACGCCAAATTTAACCGCGCCGCCTTTTCCCCGGTTTGGCGAATATGTCAGCGGACGAATATTTTTCCCCGGATGCTGGCAAACAAGAGGGTACGTTTGGTCCGAACTCCCATCGTCTACAACTAAAATTTCATAGTCAGAAAAAGCCTGTTCCATAAACCGGCACAGCACATCCAGCGTTCGGTTAATTCGGTTTTCTTCATTGTATGCGGGTATAATGACCGAGAGCATAGATTGTCAACTCCTATTTTTCAGTGGCAACGTAATAATATCCAAAACGTTTGAAATCATATCTTTCCGGGTCAAAGCTTTCTTTTTCCGTAACGTCCAGCACATATGCTGCGTCCGCTTCTGATTTTCGCTCCTCCTGCGCCGGAATTCCGGTCACATACCGGTCAAAGGAAAGAACATAGCGGCATTCACTGTCCGGGTCTAAATAATCTACCGTATCTAAAAAAACATTTGGGTCTGTTTTTTCGTAAAACATGGCAATAATATACGGAGCATTTATTTTATCCGACAAATATATAGTGCGGTCCGTTTGCTCAGAGGCATATTGAATTGCTTCGCCGGCGCCGGCAAAAAATGCCCTGCCGATTTGTGCGCGGTAATCGGTAAAATAATATCCTGAAAAAGCGAAAAACGCGCACAGATAAACTGGCAGTATGGCGTATGAGGACCATTTTGCATATTTTTGTACAAAGAAAACTCCCTCTGCCAGAAAAACAATCAGCGGTAAAAAAACAAAGTTTGCGCGGTTGATGTTTAAATCGCTCATTGCCCCCAGCACCAGTGCGGCAATCAACATAAACAGCACAAATGCCTGCGAATGGAAAACTTTTAGAAAGCGTGCTGCGCGGCGCAAAACACAGCAAAAACCCAAAAGGAGAAACGGCGCAGAGAACAAATACAGTGTGCCAAACGCCGGAATCGCGTTCCAGATTAAGCCATCATTTTGTATAAAAATGAGTTTCACAAGGTTGAGAAGATTTGCCCCCATCGTCGCAAATATATTACCGCCTAAAATCGTTACGGTAGTGTTGTACCGTCCGCTGACGAGGCGCGGGATGGTCATAAATCCCAAATTAATTTCTTCCAGCCCCAGAGCATTTACGATCATGAAGGTTCCGATGGGGACTGCTGTAACGACAAAAACAGCAGCAGAAACCCCTAGCATTTTCCAGCTTATTTTTTTATGGTACAAAAGGTATCCGGCGCTGAAAAGCAAAAAAACCGGAACAACCATATAAGCCGTGCCGTAAGCATAGAGCGAAAGGGCAAAAACAAACAGCGAAACCGGGTAGTATCGGGGCGAGTCCAGAGAACGCAGTAAAAAATATAGCCCGATCAGGAAAACATTTGGGAAAAGATTACATTCAAGGCCCCAGCGGCTCATCATAATATGCCAAGGGCAAACGGCAAATAGAAACAAGCCGATGAGTGCGGCAGAACGGTTCAGCCGTTTCATAATACCATAAAACGCAAACAGAGCGAGACAGCCAAACAGCACATTGACAATCCGCGCTGTAAAAATATTCAGTCCAAACAACGCAATCCATGGTTTTGACAAGGTGATATAGAGCGAACTGTGACCGCTGCCCCAAGCCACCGAATATACCGGGTTGTGGTCACCGTTTCGGTCTATGCCGTAAGTCAAATCGGCATAAGTGTCATAGGCTATGGAAGCTTCGTCCTGGTTCAGTCCATCCGGAACAATCCAAAAGAACGAGACCCGGATAAGGATTCCGACCACAAACAACAAAATGGCGATTTGTTTTTCATGCGCAGCCAAAAAAGAGAACATGCCGCTGTCATTTTTTGCAGAAGCATTTTTTCCCTGCATAGCGCTTTTTATGTGTTTTTTTGACTGGTAATGAACGGTCTGATTTATTTTATGGTGCTCTTTTTGATGGCAGTATACAGCCCAAAGAGAGACAAAGCAAAATAAGACCAATAGGATAATGTTTAACATAAATGCTCCTTTAAGACGGCTTGTGTATAAATGAAATTGCCGGTTGTATATAAAGCCACTTCAATTATTATACCGAAAAACGCCGGGGGAATCAACCTTTTATGATAAAGAAAATAAAAATATATCAATGAAATAATAGGCAAAACCATAGAGTTGGCTTATAGGCCTCCGGTAAGATCCCCGTGCAGGGCAAAATGTGCGGTGTGCGTCAAGCGCTGCAGTTTAAGTGTAGAAAAAGGGAGGGTGCAAGTTCTTCTGATGTTATAAAAAAGTGCACAACAAGCCATGTTGTGCACACCAATGATACAATTATCAAGTAATGGGAAAAACACACAAAACAGATTTGCCTTCTATTTCCCACGTGTTTTTTGCAGCATATATTCCACGGAATCCACCAGCGCCAGCCAGCTGGCTTCGACAATATCGCGCGACACGCCGACCGTGCTCCAGTTTTCTTCGCCGTCTGTAGACTCAATTAACACGCGGATCCGTGATGCGGTTGCACTTTTCCCATCCAGCACGCGCACTTTAAAATCAATCAGCCGCATTTTTCCGATTTCCGGATAAAACCGCTCCAAAGCTTTTCGAAGCGCTTTGTCCAGCGCGTTCACAGGACCGTCTCCTTCGGCGGCGGTCACCTCCGATTTTCCGTCAACCATAATTTTAATCATAGCGGAAGAAGTATAATTCGCCGGGTTAGGGGAAATGGAAAGCACTTTAAACTGTTCCAGCGCAAAATACGGCGTATATTTTCCCAGCATTTTGCGGATCACTAATTCAAACGAGCTTTCTGCCGCTTCAAACTGATAGCCTTCGTTTTCCAGCTTTTTTAGTTCCGCCAGCACTTCTTTGGTTTCTTCCGAGTCACGCTCAATCGTTTGGTCCACTTTCTGGACGGCAGAAAGAATGGTAGAACGCCCGGACATTTCACTCATCAAAAAACGGCGCTGGTTACCGACCAGCTCCGGGTGAATATGTTCAAACGTAACCGGATTTTTGTGTACGGCATCAATATGCATGCCGCCTTTGTGCGCAAATGCCATTGCTCCGACATAGGGTTTGCGCTCGTCCGGGACGAGGTTTGCCAGTTCATAAACCAAACGGGAAGTCGCTTTGAGCGTTTCCAGTCTTTCCGGCGGGATACAGGAATATCCGCGCTTGAGCTGAAGGTTTGGGATAATGGTACACAAATTGGCGTTGCCGCAGCGTTCGCCGAATCCGTTCATGGTCCCCTGAAAATGCACCGCACCGGACAGAACGCCCATAACGGTCCCAGCGACTGCCATTCCCACATCGTTGTGGCAATGGATCCCGATACGCACATTTTGAAAAGCAGTACATACCGACTGGGTAACTTTGGCAATTTCGTCCGGAAACGCTGCGCCGTTTGTGTCGCACAGGCACAAGGTTTTCGCGCCGGCGCCGGCGGCGGTTTTCAGTACCTGCATGGCATAGCCGGGATTGTTTTTATAACCGTCATAAAAATGCTCGGCATCAAAAATAACTTCTTTTCCCAGACCGGATAAATAGCAAACGGTCGAACGGATAATTTCCAAATTGTCAGCAAGCGAAGCGTTTAGCACTTCGTGCACATGCAGGTCCCACGCTTTGCCGAAAATGGTGACAACCTGCGTGCCGGCGGATAAAACCGCTTGGATGTTCGGATCCTCTTCCACACGGATGCCGATTCGGTGCGTGCTGCCAAAGGCGGCAATTTTTGCATGAGAAAGACCAAGCCGGTGTGCCCGCTGAAAAAATTCCATATCCTTAGGATTAGAGCCGGGATTTCCCGCCTCAATATAATCCATTCCCAGCTGATCCAGCGCTTTTACGATTTTCAGTTTATCATCTACAGAAAAAGAAATTCCCTCTCCTTGTGTTCCATCGCGCAGAGTGGAGTCATAGACATATAATTTTTGTACCGGCATAATATCCTCCTTTTTCCATACGCCGCAGGCTGTTTCACCGTTCTTTTGTCGGTTACAGGACGGAATCGTCAATGTTTTTCGAATCCTCTTTGCTTCGCAGCATAGCAATCATACCTGTCCGTGACATTTCCAAAATCGTATACGGTCGCACCATTTCTTCAAATGCGTCAATTTTAGATCCCGTTCCCGTCATTTCTATAATGACGGCATGGTCGGAAATATCAATGATGTTTGCGCGGAAAATATCAACGATTTGCATAATTTCTGCGCGGTTTTTTGCCGTACATGCCACTTTTATCAAAGAAAGTTCTCTCGATACGGTGCAAGACGGCGCAAGCGTCTGCACATGAATTACATCAATCAGCTTGGACAGCTGTTTTTCTACCTGGTCAACGGTCTGCGCATCTCCGTCGACAACGATGGTCGCCGAGGAAATTTGCGGATTTTGCGTTACGCCAACCGCCAAACTGTCAATATTAAAACCGCGGCGGGCAAACAGCCCGGCGATTTTTGCCAAAATACCTGCGTGGTTTTCCACCAAAGCGTTTAAAATATGTTTTGCCATAATCTGTGCCGCCTCCTCATGTTATAGCGAAATAACTTTAAAATTCCTATGCCAAAGGTACCGTCAAGAAAAACATTTTTATAATGTATTTTCTTCTGGATCAACGAAAACTTCCAGCAGAAAAGGCCCGTCCGTTTTTAACATTTCCATAATGCCGTTTTCTGCCTCGCTGTCTGAGCGAACCGCGCCGTAAGCAATATCATAAGCGGCTGCAATCCGGTCATACTTTGGGTAGGCGCCTAGATCGACGCTGGTATAATTGGCGCCGTAATGGTCACGCTGCAATTCTCGGACCATGCCGAGCGTGCGGTTAACAAACAGGACAATTTTCAAATCCGCTCCGGCCTGTTTCATAGCAGCCAGCTCCGGCATAGCCATCTGAAAGCTTCCGTCGCCTTCTATGGCGATTACAGTTGCTTCGGGGCGGGCAATTTTTGCGCCAATTGCCGCCGGAAGCCCATATCCCATTGTGCCGAAGCCGCCGGAGGTCAAGAAAGTGTTTGGACGGGTAAAACGGTAATGGTTTGCCGTCCAGATTTGGTTTTGTCCAACCTCGGTAGAGATGACGGTATCCTCTCCCACCGCCTCTGACAGCATTTTTAAAAAATATTTCGGGTTGGTGTATGCGCTGTTTCCCGCTTTTGGAACAGGATCCAAAGCTTTTGCTTTTGTGCACATGTCAAGCCAGTCTGCCGGACAGCACACACCCGCGGTCCTTTCTTCCAGCATAAAAAGCGTGTCTTTAATATCTCCGGCAACACTTACATCACAGGGAATATTTTTGTTAATTTCTGCTGGGTCAATGTCAACATGTGCGATCTTGGCGTGTTCGCTGAGCCATTCGGGATTGGAAGCGGAGCGGTCGGAGACGCGCGCGCCCATAAAAACCACAAGATCAGCCCGGTCAAACGCAAAGTTCGCCGCCTTTGTTCCATGGAGCCCAACCATTCCGAGGAATTGGCGGTGTGCCGAAGGGACCGCGCTGATTCCCATGAGTGTGGATACAGCCGGAAGCGCAAGCCGCTCTAAAAAACGAAGAAATTCGCAGCTCGCACCGGCGCAAAGGATTCCCCCTCCTGCAACAATCAGCGGGCGTTTTGCTTCTTTGAGCGCAGAAGCCAACAACTGCACCTGGGCTGGATCAACGGGTTTTTGAGGCGAATAGCCAAGAATGTTAGGACGATCGGGGAAACGGAAATTAATTTTTTGCAGCTGCACATCCATAGGAACGTCAACCACAACCGGACCGGGACGCCCCGTTCCGGCAATGTAAAAGGCTTCCGCCATAATTTTCGGAATCTCGTCTGCGTTTTTTACCAAATAATTGTGTTTGGTAATCGGCGTAGTGACACCCGTAATGTCAACTTCCTGAAATGCGTCTTTTCCGACCATTTGACATGCGACCTGCCCGGTGACGGCAACCAAAGGGATAGAATCCATATAGGCATTGGCGATCCCTGTCACCAAATTCGTTGCGCCGGGGCCGGAGGTCGCCATACAAACGCCAATGTTGCCGGTCATTTTAAAATAACTGCTTGCCGCGTGCGCTGCGCCCTGTTCATTCCGGGTGAGGACAGCGCGCAGTTTTGTTTTATGCAAAGCGTCATAAATGGGAGCATTGGTTGCGCCCGGATAACCAAAGACGACAGAAACTCCCTGTTTTTCTATCATTTTTAAAATGGCTTCCGCCGCTGTAATTCTCATCTGCTCACCCTTTCGTTCATCAAGCTATATTTGCTGTAATTATTGTAACAATTTTGTGCGGCAATGTCAAATGAAAACTTTTGTTTTGCACTACCTCTGTAGGGTGCGGCTCCTAGACGCACCGCTAATTTTGCACAACACTGTGAATTTATATGGGCGGGACGCCGCGGCATCGTCCCCTACGGTGCATATCCGTTTTGTCTGTGCATTGTTAATGTAATTTTCATACCTATCTGGTTTTGTATTATTATATGGTTTTGCACTACCTCTGTAGGGTGCGGCTCCTAGACGCACCGCTAATTTTGCACAACACTGTGAATTGATACGGGCGGGACGCCGAGGCGTCGTCCCCTAAAACATGTTTCATTTTTGTTTGGAATTTTCTAAAATGAAAATAGTTATGGTTTATTTTACATATATTTAACTTGCGAAAAAAAGGAATATCATATAAAATAATAAGAAACATTATAATAGGATATAGAAGGATTTTTCATAAAATGAGCTTTATACAAAATCAGAGGAGGAAATAACGATATGCTGCATGCAGTTATTGATATTGGTTCCAATACCATTCGCCTGTCAGTTTACGACTGTGCGCCGGACGGGGCATTTTCCCTTGCGCTGGCGAGAAAGGTGACCGCAGGTCTTGCAGGATACGTAGAAAACGGAGAACTATCTTCAGAAGGCATGGATGCGGCCTGTGCCGCCATTTCCGATTTTCAAACCGTACTTGCGCACATTAAGCCCGACAGCGTGTCGGCATTTGCAACGGCATCGCTGCGCAATATTACAAACACCGAGCAGGCGCTGGAACAGATTCAGAAGGAGACAGGTTTTTTAGTGGATGTGATTTCCGGAAAAGAAGAAGCCCGTCTGGATTTTCTCGGTGTGATGCAAACCCTTTCGGTTTCTGACGGCTTAGTGGTTGACATTGGCGGCGGAAGCTGCGAGCTGGTCAGTTTTTCGGATAAAAAACTGGAGCAAGCGCAAAGCATACCGCTTGGCTCGCTGAATTTGTTCTCCAATTATGTTGAAGACCTTTTTCCGGAGCAAAATGAACGCCGTGCCATGAAAAGGGCGGTGCTGCAGCTGCTGAAACGTCCGGAAATGGACTTTGGTCCCAGAAAAGTAATTTGCGGTGTGGGCGGAACGCTGCGAAGCACCGCGAAACTTTGCCGGATGATGGGAGTGACGGCAAATGAAAATGAATTTACAGTTAAAGAGAGCAAAAAGGTTTTAAAATTGCTGCAAAAAGACAAAAAGCTGGCACTGCGCCAAATTTTGCGCGCCGCTCCCGAAAGGGTGCATACGCTTTTGCCGGGCATGATCCTGTTTCATGCCGTTGCCGGATTTTATGAAAGCGAGTCGGTGATCATCAGCCGTTTTGGCGTGCGGGAAGGGTATCTGGCAGACCGTGTGCTATCAAAATAAAAAGGAGGAATAGAATGGAAAAACGCAGCTTTCCATACGATTTGAGCTATACGCAGAATCGGGAGCTTTCCTGGCTGCGCTTTAACGAAAGGGTGCTTGAGGAGGCAAATGATCCTTCGGTGCCTGTTTTTGAACGGCTGAAATTTCTTTCTATTTTTACCAGCAATTTGGATGAATTTTTTATGATCCGCGTGGGCAGTTTAACGGACTTGACCCTTCTCAAAGAGAGCCATAAAGACAATAAATGCGGTCTTACAGCCAAGCAGCAGCTGGATGAAATCTTTCAGCATTGTATGGCGCTCTACCGCAAAAGGGATAAGGTATACCGGGCTGTGGAACAGGAACTGCGTCAATATGACTGCTGCAATCTTGCGCCGAAGGAACTGGAAGCTTCTGAAAAAGCCTTTATCAAAGAATATTTTCGTGATTATGTTTCACCGGTATTATCCCCTCAGATTTTGGATGTGGCGCATCCGTTTCCGCATCTGGAAAATAAATCGCTAACGGTGGCGGTTTCCCTCTCCGGCGAAAAAAAGGAGCTTTACGGACTGATTCCCGTGCCCAAAAGCCTGCCGAGATTTGTGGTTCTTCCCGGAAACAGCCTGCGCTACATCTTAATGGAACGGATTTTGTCTGAGTTTGCAGAAGACGTATTTACCGGCTACACCGTAACGGAAAAAACGGTTATCAGTGTAACGCGCAATGCGGATATCAACCCGGATGACGAAGCGTTTGAGGTGGAAGAAGACTATTTGGTCCATATGAAAAAACTGCTGAAAAAACGTTCGCGGCTTTCGCCGGTGCGGCTGGAACTGAAAGGAAGTTTAGACAATAGGTTTATTTCCTATTTGTGCGGAAAACTCAATATTGAAAAAACGCAGGTTTTTAAGAGCGCCGCGCCGCTGGAGCTTTCTTATGTTTATTCTCTTTTGGGTAAGCTGGCGCCGTCGGTTGCCCGCATTGTAACGTATGAACCATTTGCGCCGCAGTGGCCTGCAGAAGTGCGCCGCAACGAGCCGGTTGTAAACCAGATAAAACGCGGCGATATTTTGCTTTCATACCCTTACGAAAGCATGGAGCCTTTTTTGCGTCTTCTCAAAGAAAGTGCGCAGGACCCGAATGTACTGTCAATTAAAATCACCATTTACCGGTTGTCTCACCAATCCAAAGTCATTGACGCTCTGGCGGCGGCTGCGGAAAATGGGAAAGACGTAACGGCGCTGATGGAGCTACGTGCGCGTTTTGACGAGCAGAATAATATTGATTGGTCACAAAGGCTGGAGGAGGCAGGCTGCCGTGTAATTTATGGGACAGACGGATATAAGGTCCATTCCAAGGTCTGCTTGATTACGCGAAGAGAGCGCGGAAAAATTCAATATATTACTCAAATCGGTACCGGTAACTATAATGAAAAAACAGCCAAATTATATACCGATTTTTCGCTGATGACAGCCAATCAGGAGATCGGCGAAGACGCGGCGCTGTTTTTTAAGAATATGGCAATTGGCAACCTAGATGGAGAGTACCGAAAGCTGCTGGTTGCACCGCACAGTTTAAAACGCGGTCTGTTAGCGCTGATTGCCCAGGAAACAGAAAAAGCACAGATGGGGAAATCTGCCCGCATTATGATGAAAATGAATTCCTTAACAGACCGCGAAGTCATAGATGCGCTTTGCCGTGCTTCGCAGGCAGGGGTTAAAATTCGTCTGCTCATCCGGGGGATATGCTGTATTCTGCCGGGAGTCAGCGGAAAAACGGATAATATTAGCGTAACCAGTATTGTCGGACGTTTTTTGGAACATTCCCGTATTTACTGTTTCGGCGAAGGCTCGGAGATGAAAATGTACTTATCTTCTGCGGATATGATGACACGCAATACGCAGAGGCGGGTAGAGGTTGCCTGTCCGGTTGCGGACAAAGGCGCAAGGCGCAAGCTGTTTTCTTATTTGCGAATTATGTTTCAAGACCGCCAAAAAGCGAGAGTCATGACGGCAAGCGGAGAATATCTTTGTATTCCGGCAGAGGGCGAAGAAGAATTGGATGCACAAAAGGCATTGATGGCCAAAGCGGAGAAACAGGCAATGGCATTAAAAGAACAGGAAAAAGCTTTGGGAGATACATTTTTTCATAAAATGCGGGAACGCTTGCGAAATCGAAGAAAAAATAAGGAAAGGCATTGATGCGTTTGCAAACGGTTTTGTGGCTAAAAGAAAAAAGACGTGCCATCATTATCCGATAATAAAATGACGCCTGATTGACCAAAAAGGAGGGCGTCATTTTTTGTTTGTATTTTAAATTTAAAAAAAGCCTGTGCAAACAAAAATCGTCCAAAATTCAAAAAATATTGACTTTTATATTGATTTTTCGATAATATTTGATATAATAGAACCAAAAGTACAAAAATTTTGAACACAGGAGGGTGTTTTGTGGATATTAGAAAGAGGGACGATTTTCCTATGAAATTAAAAATACTTCGGTTGGAACAAGGGAAAACGCAAGAGGAAATTGCACAGATGCTTGGCATCAGCCGCGGATGTCTTGCCAATTATGAAACAGGGAAGCGTCAGCCGGACCAAGAAATGCTGAAAAAGCTGGCAGAGCTTTTGGGTGTGTCTGTTGATTTTCTGATCAATTGCTCAGATGTTCGCAACGTCACCTTAAATGAGGAAGAATTAAAGGTTCATACCCGGGCAAACGAAAAACTGAAAGAATACGGAGATATTATTAACCTCAATGAGGTGAATGTAGTTTCAAGAATTGAGCTGGTAGATTTCTTTCAATATTTAAAGGCGAAAGAAGAAAAAGAAAAGAATTTGTAGTAAAAGCAAAAGGTTAAGCCAAAACGCAAAATGTTATAAACGAAGGTTGTCTTCTGTAACATTTTTATATTCTTTTGCAGCACAAAAAAACCGCTGACATCGTATTTGTCAGCGGTTTTTATCTTAAGCGGTTTTGAGCCGCTTGCGTTTTTTCCAGTTATCCTGCAGTTTCTTCAGCCAAGCCCAAACCGGAGCTGCCAGAAGAACCGAAGAGTAGGTACCTGCCACAAGACCAACAATCAGCGGAATCGTAAACTGCCGGATAGAATTTACACCAAAAATGAACAGCATAACAACCGGAAGCAATGTTGTAATCGTGGTGTTGATCGAACGGGTCAGGGTTTGTTTTACGCTGTTATTAATCGTTTCATTAAACGGGGCACGTTTGCTTCTTCGATAATTTTCACGAACCCGGTCAAATACAACAATAGTGTTGTTGATCGAATAACCGATAATCGTCAAAATGGCCGCAATAAAGGTCGTATTAATCGGCACGCGGAAAATCGCGTAAAAAGAAAGCATAATTGCACAGTCATGAACCAGGGCAATGATTGCCGCAACACCGGTTTTAAATTCAAAGCGAATGGTGATGTATAAAAGCATTAAAACCGCGGCGATAGCGGTAGCCTGCACAGCCTGTGATTTCAGCTCTCCGCCGACGGTTGCGCTGACATTATCCGTAGAAAGGAACGCCGCATCCTCCAAGGAGTATTTTTCCTTTATCTTATTTTGAATCTGATCGCGCACATCGTTTTCTACGCTGATGGTCTGAATCACAATCTGATTCCCGTCCGAACGCTGTACAATCGGTTCGCCGACATTGGGAGCAACCTCTTTTACCGTAGCGGCAACATCGTTTAAATCCAGGTCTTTTGCCTGCTCTCCCATATCAATGGTCATACTAAGACCGCCGGCAAAGTCAATATCTTCTGCAAATCCGCCGTTAATAATCAGAAAGACAGCGCCCAAAAGAATGACAACAATGGAGATGGTCCAATATATTTTTGCATGCTCTACAACTTTTAACATCTCTTATGCCTCCTTTCTTTTGGCAATGCCATATAACCACGGATTGCTGATTTTCAGACCAACCATCTGATGCAGCAGGAATTTGGTTACGACAATGGCTGTAAACATGCTGACCACAGTACCAATTCCCAACGTGATCGCAAAACCCTGAATCGGTCCTGTACCGAAATAATACAAGACAACCGCCGCGATTAAAGTCGTAACGTTCGCGTCTAAGATGGCGATGAACGCCCGGTCAAACCCTGCGCTGACCGCCGCTTTGATCGTCCTGCCCGCAGCAAGTTCTTCCTTCATTCTGGCAAAAATGATGA
The DNA here is from genome assembly GCA_949299615.1 of uncultured Eubacteriales bacterium. Classification (GTDB taxonomy): domain Bacteria; phylum Bacillota; class Clostridia; order UBA1381; family UBA9506; genus RGIG1666. The sequence goes on from CASGBM010000021.1 coordinate 12,957, forward strand.
CGTTTGCGTCAACTGCCATACCAACGGATAGGATAATACCCGCGATACCCGGCAGGCTCAGGTTGATGCGGAACCAGGTCATTAAAAATGTCACGATCGCGATATAAGCAATCAGTGCAATGTCTGCCATGAGTCCCGGCAGACGGTAAACCAAAAGCATGAACAGCAGGATCAGGATGATACCGATCCCTGCGGCAAACAGGCTTGTCTCAAGCGCTTTTTCACCGAGCGTCGGTCCGATGCTTCTGAGTTCAACATCCTTAATGGAAAACGGCAGGTTACCGGAATTAATCAAGGTTGCCAATTCATTGGTTTCCGTCGAACTGGTAAATCCTCCGGAAATGATGCAGGAAGAAGAGTTAATCGCGTTGTCGACCATTGGCTGACTGATGGTTTCTTCATCCAGTTTAATTGCGATGTAGTTTTTGTTTTCGCTTTTGCGCGCTGCGGCTTTTTCCGTAGCTTCCGCAAATTTCTGCACGCCCGAATCATTTAACGTCAGCTCAACATAGTGCTGATCTGCGCCGTTTTCGCTCGTTCTTCCGTAGCGCGCCGCCGCGCTCTTTACGTCAGAACCTTCCAAGACCACATTGTCGTCTGCGTCGCGGAACGTAAGCTTAGCGGTTTGTCCCAATGTTTCCACCGCTTGCTGCGGATCCTGGATCGCCGGGATCTCTACCCGGACTTTTTTCTCACCCTGACGCGATACCGTAGCTTCGCTGTAACCTAAGGCATCCAAACGCTTACGCAGTACGTTTTCTACAGATTGCATTTCATCATCGCTTACGGTTTCTGCCTGCGCTTCGTATGTGATGGAAGATCCACCGACTAAATCAAGACCCTGACGGATCCCGTAATCCTCGTCCAGTGCAGAAGGATAACTGATATCCCATCCGAACATATGAATATGGAATCCGCATAAAGCGACAGCAGCGCCCAATGCAATGATAAGTATTACAACTACTAATTTAGTAATACTTTTCCCCATTCCTATTTCCTCCTTTGTCAAAATCGCATAGAATTATTATATATAGTTATTTCGGTTTAGTCAACAAAAATATGTAAAATTAACAAAAATATATTATTTTCTTTTTATTTTCCTGCGTTTTGCAGTTTTTGTTTTCCAAGATAGAATAGTTCCAAATATTTTTTACCAGTATTTTCTATCCAAACTTCGGTATTGAATCGCTTCCGCCAAATGCGGAATTAAAATGTGCTCTGAGCCAGCCAGGTCAGCAATGGTGCGCGCTACTTTTAAAATTCGGTTGTGCGCCCGCGCACTTAGGCCCAGATGATCAAAAGCGGTTTTTAAAAGATCTGTTTCCTGCTTCCCCAAAGCGCAAAACTGCTCCACCATACCGGGCGTCATCTGCGAGTTGGAATAAATTCCCGCCGATTTTGCAAAACGTTCCTGTTGTATTTTCCGTGCGCGCTCTACCCGGCTTCGAATCTGAGAGGAAGGCTCGCCGTCCGCCCGGCGCGCCAGATCCTGATATTTCACTGACGGTACCTCCACATGCAGATCAATCCGGTCAAGCAGCGGGCCGCTGATTCTTCCCAAATATTGACGTATTTGTGCATCGGTGCAGGTACATTTGTGGGAAGGATCCCCATGATAACCGCACTTGCAGGGGTTCATAGCGGCAACCAGCATGGTGTTGGAGGGGTAAGTCAAGGTGGCATTTACGCGGGCAATGGTCACTTTCCCGTCCTCCAGCGGCTGGCGCATGACTTCCAGCGCTTCTTTTGAAAATTCCGGAAGCTCGTCTAAAAACAGCACGCCGTTGTGCGCCAAGCTGATTTCTCCCGGGCGCGGCACGCTTCCGCCGCCGGAGAGACCCACGGCGGAAATGGTGTGGTGCGGACTGCGAAACGGGCGGGCAGAAAGCAAGGGGACGCCTTCGGGCAATAGCCCGGCAATGCTGTATAATTTTGTTACCTCAAGCGCTTCGTTAAAAGTCATCCGGGGGAGTATCGTCGGCAAACGCTGTGCCAGCATGGTCTTCCCAGACCCGGGCGACCCAATCAAAAGACAGTTATGACCGCCGGCAGCTGCGACTTCGAGAGCCCGTTTTACGTTTTCCTGCCCTTTTACTTCGCAAAAGTCAACGGGATAGTTTTCCTGGCGGCGAAAAAATGTGTCCACGTCCACACAGAAACGCGCAAGCGTTTGGATCCCTTTAAAGTGCGCCACAATATCTCCGAGTGTGCGGGCAGGATAAATCTCCGCGCCGCTGACAACAGCTGCTTCAGAGGCATTTGCCGGCGGCAGGATGACTTTTTTAATCCCATGCTCTGCCGCGCACATTACCATGGGCAAAACGCCGGCAACCGGGCGCAGCTCGCCGGTAAGAGAAAGCTCGCCGACAAAGAGGTAATCGCTGAGGGGTTCTGCCTCCAGCTGCTCGGAGCTGGCTAAAAGGCCGATGGAAATGGGCAGATCATAAAGCGGTCCCGCTTTTTTGATGTTTGCCGGCGCAAGGTTTACCGTAATACGTTTTTGCGGAAAGGCCAAAGCGCAGTTTTTCATAGCGGAGCGCACCCGCTCCCTCGATTCCCGGACAGCAGCGTCCGGCAGGCCGACCACGTCAAAAGCAGGCATACCGTTTGCAATGTCGGTTTCCACATCGACCAAGTAACCGTCGATACCCAAAAGACCGCAGCTTTTAATTTTTACTATCATTTTGTCACTCCTAAGCCGTCTGTTTGATTCGAGTATGGCTATAATTCCAGCAATTCTTTGGCAGACAGCGTAAAATCTTCACAGCCGTTTTCCGTAACCAGCAAAAGGTCTTCAATCCGCACACCGCCAAACCCTTCCAAATAGATCCCGGGCTCATCGGTTATGAGCATGCCGGCGGACAGGGTATCTTCTGATTTTGGAGACAGGGACGGCCGCTCATGAATATCTAGTCCCAAACTATGTCCCAGCCCGTGACCAAAGTTTTTCCCATATCCGGCTTCTTCAATGATGTTTCGGGCGGCGGCATCAATGTCTTTTGCCGCGGCGCCTGCGCGTACGGTCTCCAAGGCGGCATGCTGTGCGGCGAGCACAATCTGGTAAATTTCCTTTTGTTTCGGCGAGGCTTTGCCCACTGTCACGGTGCGCGTCATATCGCTGCAATAGCCGTGGTAAGTGCAGCCAAAATCCATGGTGACAAAATCGCCGGTTTCCAATGGTTTTTCGCTTGCCGTTCCATGCGGCATGGCGCTTCGCTGACCGGACGCAAAAATCGTTTCAAAAGAAAGGCCTTCCGCCCCTTGCCTGCGCATAAAAAATTCCAGACAAAGCGCGAGTTCTTTTTCCGTCCGCCCCGGGCGGATTTCTTTTATGATATAGGAAAAGGCGGCGTCAGCAATGGCAGCCGCGGTGCGGATATTTTCAATTTCAAAAGCGTCTTTCATTTTTCGCTGTTCGCGAATCGCCGGGCTGATACCTTCTAACACAACATGCTGAAATTTTCCGCTCATGCGCTGATATTCGCAAACGCTCATTTCACTTTCTTCAAAGCCAATGTGTTCTAAATGGTTTTGATTGATAAAGTCAACCGGAGAGCAGGCGGCAGAATCGACCAAAGTAAAATCCTGTGCCTGTTCTTTGGCTTGGATATGGTAACGGGAATCGGTAAAAATAAGATTTTCCTTTTTGGTTAAAAGCAGCGCCGCATCCGTTCCAGTAAAGCCGCTGTAATAATAGCGGTTTTTCGGACTGGTAATCAAAACGGCGTCGCCGGGAAAGCGATCCCACAATTTTTGTATTCTCTGTGCAAACAAAACGATCCTTCCTTTGTAATATTAGACAATGGATTTTAAATATTTTAATACTTTTATTATACCCTTTTTTTCGACAGTTTGCAATGAAAAAGGCGGAAGTTTTGCACTGGCTTTTCCGAATATGGGTATTTTTTTAATGAAAAGGAATAAAAATTTTTTAACCGTGGATAAAATACTTGATTTATTTTGCTGGTACGATATAATATTGCATAGAATGAATTATTTTACGGCAGCTTACAATAGAGTTTGGCAAGGTTGGAAATATAAAATTTTAGGAGGAGAGAAGAATGAAGAAAGTGAAAGACAAACAGATTGTAGTAGGTGCGGATTTTGCAGGATTTCCGCTCAAAGAAGCGGTTGTAGAACATTTAAAAGCAAAGGGCTGGACGGTTACGGACATGGGCGTGAAAAAAGATTCTGACCCGAATGATACGGATTTGATGTTTCACCGCGTGGGGCTGCGTGTCGGCGCCATGATTTCAGAGGGTGAGTTTGAGCGCGCGCTCCTGTTTTGCGGAACCGGAATGGGAATTCATATTGCGGCGAGCAAGTGCCCGCATGTGCATGCCGGCGTCGTAGAAAGCGTTCCGGCGGCTCTTCGCGCCATTACCGGAAACGGGGTAAATGTCTTAGCAATGGGTGCGTTTTATGTTGCGCCTGCCATGGGTTGCGATATTGCGGACGCCTACTTAAATGCGGAGCTTGGCAGCGGCTATGAGTGGTGGCACAATTTTTATGAGTTTCACAAATTGGCGATTGACGAACTGGAAGCTTTTGATTATGAAGAATATAAGAAAAACGGTTTTAAGGTGAAACATTTGGGTGATTATCCGCTGAAACTGGAAACCAAACCGGATTAATGAAAAAAGATTAGAAAGAGATTAGCAGGAAATACATGACAGTATGTTTTTCCTGCTAATCTGCTGTAATGGAAGCTAAATTTTTTTTAAATTAACACAGCAGGGGGAAACCGTGCTGGCAAAGGATGGGTATTATGATGCATTTTAAAGCGACACAGCTGGCGGTAGATTACGGGCGGACGCCGCCTGTTGTGACCGACCAAAGATACCCTTTGTTTTCATGGGCGGCGGAGCATGAAGGAGCGGGACAATTTCAAAGCGCTTACCGCGTAACGGTAGAAAATCTATGGGACAGCGGCTGGGTAGAGAGCAAAAAGCAGTGCTGCCGGTATCAGGGGCCGCCGTTTGCGTCGGGCAAAAAGGTGAGCTGGAGCGTTACACTAAAAGACAAAGACGGTAACGTAAGCCAGCCGGCACAAAGCAGTTTTTTGACCGCTTTATATGAACCATGGCAGGCAAAGTGGATTACGGCGCCGGAGGATAATATCGGTGCGGCAAAATATTTTGTCAAACCGTTTGAGGTAGGAGACGGTCTTATAAACGCCGTTTTGTTTGTATGCGGCGTTGGCTATCAATCCGTTTCGGTCAATGGGAAAAAAGCAGATTCTGCCTATCTTCAGCCTGCGCATTCGAATTATAAAAAACAGTGCTATTATGTCACGCTGCCGGTTACGGAGCTTTTACATAGCGGCAAAAACAGCATCGGTGTGATTGTCGGCGAAGGCTGGCGGAGGAATTATGGAAAGTATTTGGAAGTTTTAAGCCGGGAAGTGGAGTTTTTCGGTGTGCCGCAGCTTACGGCGCAGCTGATGCTGGAATATCAAGACGGCTCAAAATACTGGGTGGATACGGACGAAAGCTGGCTTTGCGGCAAGGGCGGCATCGTGCAAAACCACTTGTTTGACGGCGAGGTTTATAACGCGAAGGATGAAATCGTCGGCTGGGACAAGCCCGAATTTAACGGCGACGGATTTGCAAGCGCTGTGATCGCTGAGCCGCTGGGAGCGCTAAAAGCGCAGACAATTCCGCCGATTGCTGCAAAAAAACGGATTCGACCGAAAACGATTTTACCGCTGGGTGCGGGCAGGTATATGTGCGATTTTGGCACAAACATCGCCGGGGTTGCTCATCTTAGCATACCGCCTCAAATGCCTGCGGGAACGCACATCACTTTGACATACTCGGAGCAAATGCAGCCCGGCGGTATGCCGGAGATGGAAACGGCAAGATGGGCAAAAAGCCAGGACGCCTATATTGTCGGACAGCAGCAGGAAACCGTCGACTGGGAGCCGCTCTTTACCTATCACGGATTCCGATATATTCTGGTAGAAGGCTGGTGCGGTGCCTTTGAGGCAAAAAATATCGAAGCGGTATTTCTGTACAGCGATGTGGATAACAGCAGTTATTTCCACTGCGGAAGTGCGGTGATCAATGCGCTGCAGGAATGTATTGTGCAGACGGAGAGAAATAATTTATACGGAATCGCCACCGACTGCCCGCAAAGAGACGAGCGGATGGGGTGGATGAACGATGCGACCGTTCGCTTTGAGGAAACGCCGTATAATTTCGATATGGGACGGCTGTTCCCGAAAATCATTCAAGACATCCGCGCCGAGCAGGAAGAGGACGGCTCGATTACTTGCGTGGCTCCGCGTGTTTACGGAGAGCGGCCGGCTGATCCCGTTTGTTCTTCCTATCTGGTGGCAGGAAGGCAATCCCTTTTGCACTATGGCAATGCGGAGCTGATTTCGGAATATTATCAAGCATTCAAGGCGTGGAATGAATGCCTGAAAAACCATAGTGAGGACGGGATTGTCACCTATTCGTATTACGGCGACTGGGCAGGTCCCGGCGATTGCTGCGACGAACCGTTAAACGGTGCGCAAAGTATTTTTACACCGGGAATCCTGCTATCTACGGGGTATCATTATTATAACTACTGCTTGCTGGCGCAGTTTGCAGATTGTCTGGGCGAAAAAGAGGAAGCGCAGAAAAACCGGCAGGAAGCCGAACGGGTGCGCGGGGCTTTCCTAAAAAAATGGTGGAACGGGGAAGAAGGGATTGTCGGCCGCGGCAGCCAGGGCAGCCAGGCGTTCGCGCTTTGGCTGGGGATTCTTCCGGAAGAAGGCCGCAAAAAAGCGGCGAAAAAACTGCACGAGGCTGTGAAAAACGTCGGTTACCGCATAACCACAGGGAATTTGACAACCCGGTATTTGTTTGATATGCTCACAGAGTATGGTTATGTTGACGATGCGTACCGGCTGATTACACGGGAGGAATATCCGTCGTGGGGATATATGCTCCAAAATGGGGCAACCACCGTGTGGGAACGGTTTGAATGGAAAAAAAATTCTACTATGAACTCGCACGACCATCCCATGTACGGCGCAGTGGGATATTGGTTTTACCGGTATCTGGCAGGATTATGCCCGGGTCAGTTCGGCTGGCAGGAATTTAAAGTTGAGCCGTATTTTCCGGAAAAGCTGATGTATGCGGAAGCACAGGTCGACACCCCTTACGGAGCTATTTATGTGAAATGGCAAAAAATGGACGGCGAGCGCTACCTTACAATTAAGGTGCCGTTCGGCTGCCATGCAGAAGTCGTGCTGGGAGAAAAGCGGACAGAGCTTTTGAGCGGTGTGCATCATTTGAAGGAGGACGCGTAAGGATGAAAGAAAATTTTGGGATTCGTTTTAATTTACATAAAAGCGGGTTTGCTTTTGCAGATGACGCGGATGTATTTTCCAAAATGTTTCAAATTAGTAGAGAAGAGGCAGAAAACAGCATCGAGTTTTGCAAGCAAACTGTAGCGGAAGTGGCAGAAAAGTTAATTTTAAATCCGCAGGAGGAGCTTGCGCTGGAAAAGCTAAAAACGAAAAAAATCGCTTTTTTCGGCGATTCGATCACAAGCGACAGGATGAGTTACCGGGAAATCATTGCCTGCCGTTTGGGCGGGTGCTGCGCAGACTGCGCCATCTCGGGAGGAACCAGCACAACCCTGATATACGGTTTTTTAGATGCCTTAATAGAACACCAGCCGGATTTTGTCCATATCATGATTGAAACCAACGACTCTACCATGCTTGGAAGCAGGCGGGAAGTAAATTTTGTCAGCTTATCGGAATATGAAAGAAATTTGCGCTATATGCTGCAAAATTGTAAGGACAAAGGGATCAAAGTCATTATCAGTACGATTCCGCCGGTAGAAGAGGAGATTTTTCATCAAATGTTTGGCGGATATAAAAATCAAGAAAACGGCAATATCAAAAAGTATAACGAGGTCATAAAACAGCTGTGTGCGGAATACGGCGCGCGGTTAAATGATATGGAAGAGAGGTATGCGGCGCAGGATCCGCGCATTTTGCATGAACCGGACGGCGTGCATTTAAGCCCTGCCAGTCAGGCTGTGCTGGCAGAGGCTGTTTTACGAAAACTGATCGAAGCGGCAGGAGAATAAAAATAAAATTATATTTGCGCAAATTTTAATCAAAACAATAGATCATTACGAGTTGAGAGGGTATGAAGATGAAAATTATAGAAAAAATAAAGAAAAAATCAGAAAATATTTTTGAAAACGAGTCGGTGTGCATTGCTTTTTTAGGCGACAGCGTCACGCAGGGCTGTTTTGAAGTGTATAAAACAGGGGAGACGGCGATAGACACCGTTTATGAGCCGCAGAACGCATATCATTCGGACTTGAAAAAAATATTTTCCGTGCTGTATCCGAATGTACCGTTAAATATCATTAACGCAGGAATCTCCGGGGATCATGCGGCAAATGCGCAGCGCAGAGTAAAGCGGGATGTTTTGCGGTTTTCGCCCGATCTTGTTGTGGTGTCATTTGGCTTAAACGACGTAACAAAAGATATTGAAAAAATTGGGGAATATACGGAGGCACTGCATTCCATTTTTACCCAACTGAAAGAGAAAAAAATCGAAGTTATTTTCATGACGCCGCCGCTCATGGCGCACCAGGTGGATTGCGAGCTTACGGACAAAGAATTGGTGAGAATTGCGGAAGACCTTTCCAGACTGCAAAATAGCGGTGTTTTTGACCAATATGTCCAGGCGGCAAAAGAAGTGTGCGCAAAAGACGGAATTGTTGTGTGTGACTGCTATGCTAAATGGAAACTGCTGAGAAACTGCGGCGTAAACACAGACCGGCTTTTGTGCAACCGTCTGAATCATCCGTCCAGAGAAATGCACTGGCTGTTTGCGGCTTCGCTGGTTGAAACCATGTTTCAAATGTAAACATAAAGATGGACAATCCAAAGCCCCGGTCTGTTTCTGTAGAAACAGACCGGGGCTTCCTGTTTTTATAAAGCATCCATATGCTATAGGAAAAGACACGTTCCAACAGCGCAGATCCCAATTGCCGCCCACTGATAAACACTGAGTTTTTCTTTATAGACAAGCCATCCCATAATGGGAGAAAGAATGACACAGCCGCCAGTAACCAGAGGGTATAATAGTGTTGCAGGAAGGTTGGCGGCGCCGATTAACTGGCAAAGATATGAAAGCCCATTTGCCAATGCGGAGCAAAAGATGATGGGAAGCAGAACCGTGGGCTTAGATGGCAGCGGTTCTTTTTTCATAAACAAAAGCGCGCAGGAACAGATGACAAATTTAATCACTGCTGTCCAAAAGACAAATTCTCCTGCGGATACGGGTTCATATACGGTGTTAATTTGGTGCATTTTTGAAATAACGCTGACAAAACCGTTAAAAAAGAAAACACAAATACACAAAATCAGCTGTGTTTTGTTTGGACGTTTTGCTCCCAAATTGGAAAAGACAATAGCACCGATAATTAATGCCTACTGAATAATAGCCATTTCCGAAACAATATAAATTTCTAACAGTTTTTGAAACCATGATAAAAAAATTGTAAAAAGAACCTTACCG
>CASGBM010000022.1 GCA_949299615.1 uncultured Eubacteriales bacterium
GCGGAGAGCGCCGTGCGAACGAAAGCCCTTGTTTTCAAGCGAAAACTCTTGAAAAGAGGTTTCGACTTGAAGCGTGTCGACTTTATCGACACGCTGAAGAATGCCCGAAAAGGCATTCTTTGCGTATTATTGAATCTGGTAACTTCCGCGTATCATAAGAAAAGAATCTTCTTCTGCAACAAAGCCGCGCCCGTCGTTTCGCGGTACAATCAAAAGATGGTTCAGCGGCACTGCACTGCCGTCTGCCAAATCTTCGCCTGCGGTTGTATCGGCAATTCCTCCTTCAGGCGTAGAAAAAATCGTACCTTTTCCTCCCCGCAAAATAAATTCTGTTCCTTCGCCCAAGGTAACCTTTTGCCCCTGCGCAATCTCCAGCACCTGATATGTGCTGCTAACCCCAGACGTCGGCGGTGTTTCCGCCTGTGAGGATGAAGATGTATTCTGAACGCTTGAATCCACATAAGACCTCAGTTCAGAAACCACCTGATCTATGTAACTTTTGGTTACTACAGGGTCGCTGTTGTCTCCCGGCTGGGCTGACACCGCCAGCGCCCCACAAAAAACAGCCGCCGCTGTTAAACTTCCCAACCATATCATCGTTTTTTTCTGCACACGGAAAGCTCCTCTCTATCTTTTGTTTTTTCCAGCAAAAAAAGCACAACCGGAAAAGCAGCAGGGCATAAATAACACCGCCGCTTTGCGCCCGTTCTTTCTGCCAGATCTATTTACCTAATATTTCCTCAAAATAAAATTCCAGCCAACCAAATCCAATATCACTACAGATCCAAAAGCCCAAAACTGACTGTCAAAGCACTGTTTACCTTTTCCATCAGTTCATCATCCAGCCGTCCGATCCGTTCCCTCAGCCTTCTTTTATCAATGGTCCTGATTTGTTCCATCAAAATTACAGAATCTTTTGCCAGGCCGTAATCGTCCGCACCGATTTCAATATGCGTGGGCAGCTTTGCCTTATTAATCTGTGATGTGATAGCCGCAATAATCACCGTAGGCGAGAACTTGTTGCCCACGTCATTCTGCACTACCAAAACAGGCCGCACGCCGCCCTGCTCCGAACCAACCACAGGGCTTAAATCTGCATAAAATATATCTCCTCTTTTAACAACCACACCTATTCACACTCCGCCAATTTTTCCTCATACCCGGAAAACTGCTCGTTTTCCGCGTCAAAATACATTGCGGCGATGCTCAGGTTCAGCTCCGCCATTTCCTGATAACCCTTCTTCATCTGTTCCTTAAGCGCTGCTTTTTTCTTTTCCTCAATATACATCTTCATCGCTTCGCGAACAAACTCGCTTCGGTTTGTATTTTCACTGTCGACAAAGGCGTCAACCTGCTTGAGCAAAGTGTCGGGAACGGTTATCAGAACCTTCTTGAGTTGTGACAAAATAGTCAAGCCCCCATTCGTTGAATTTCCGTCTGATAAATTAGACGGGATTCCTCTGCGAAATGTTTCAATGTTGTGTCAAAGATCAGGTGTCTTGGCGTAACTATTTTGTATTTACTATTGCATAGCATATTCCTGCTGCCGGCAGTTCCAAATCCCCTGCGAATGAAACTGTCCTATTGCCATTCTATGCTTTAGTATATACAAAAGCTACAATAATATTATATATTTTTTTATTTGATTCGTCAATGGATAAATCCTGCCAAATGACTTATTTCAAATAGCTAAGTACATTTACGATTTTCCCGTCTTTTAAGTACACTCTCGGAATTCTTTTTCCGATTACGCAAAGGATTTCATAATTGATCGTGCCTAAAAGGGATGCCAGTTCTGTCACACTGATTTCTTCCTCGCCCCGCTTTCCGAAAATAATAACTTCGTCGCCGACATTGATATTATTGACGGATGTAACATCAATCATACATTGATCCATACAAATTCTTCCAATCACCGGAACGCGCTGACCGCCGGCAATCATGTCGGCATTGTTGGAAAAATTGCGCAGATAACCATCCGCATATCCAATCGGAATGGTAGCAATTTTAGTGAAATCCTTATACGTTTTATAAGTGCCTCCGTAGCTGACTCTGACACCCTTTTCTTTTGTACTAATATGGGTAATCACCGCTTTTAATTCCATTGCCGGAATTAAATCAAGCTTTGATTTATCTACATCTTCCGATGGGTATTGGCCATACAAAATAATACCCGGGCGCACCATATCAAGCTGATATTGGGGAAATTCCATCACTCCTGCACTGTTGCATACGTGCTTAACCGGAATCGAAAGACCTCTGGCCTCCAGTCTGTCTGCCATGTCCATAAAGCGCGCAAACTGCATATCCGTATAGGCATGATCCTTTTCATCCGCTTTGGCAAAATGGGTAAACAATCCCTCAATTTCAACGTTAGAGAGTTTATGGATAGACAAAATGGTTTCCACATCCTCATCCGTTGTGTTAAAGCCAATTCTTGACATCCCTGTATCTAAACTGATATGTATCTTTGCCAATTTTCCCGCCTTTACCGCGGCACAGGACACGGCTTTTGCCAGCGAATAATGAAACACCGTTGGGGTAATCTCGTGTTCTACCAGATCCTGCGCCCTGCTGTCTGGTGTATGCCCTAAAATTAAAATCGGCGCCTTTATATTTCTTGCGCGAAGCTGCATTGCTTCATCAATGGTGGCAACTCCCAAACTATCCGCTCCGTTTTGCAAAAGTGTTTTTGCCACTTCCCGAAAACCGTGCCCGTAGCCATCTGCCTTTACAACACCCAAAAGCCGCGTCTCCGGTTTTAAAAGCTTACGGATTGCCCGGACATTATGAGCAATTGCGTCTAAATTAACCTCTGCCCATGCCCGGTTCATTCTATTTTCCTGCAATTATAATCAACTCGCAATCTCAAAAATTTCATCCTGTATGGTATCATTATACACAAATTTGTCAAATTCTGCAATGAGAACAATATTTCCGCCCATGTCATACACGGTTATGCACTTTGGCGCCAGCGTTCGGTTATCCACCAGCAGCGAGGCCCTGCTACGCCGCGCGCTGACCGGAGGTAATTCGGTCTCAAGCAGCGTTGTACCCTCCGTGCTTTCCTGGCCGGTATTCACTTGAATTACGGTATCTTCCGACTGATAATAATACCGCATAAAATAGCTGATAAAAGTACAATCCATGTCTTTTGAGGCAGTTACATCCAGTTGCCTTGGTTTCTCTCCGCCAAAGCGCACTTGGGCCATTTCCCCGTTTGTAACAGTTTCAAGTCCATTTAATTCCTCTGGGCTCACGATCCGTGACAGCGTTCGGTCTTCGCCTTTCGCGTACTGTTCCAGTTTATATATATTCTCTGTTTTATTCCCCTTCACCGTCAGCGTAACCTGTGCGGAATAGGACTCCATTTTACTGTAATAACGATGAATTTTCTCATAAATATCCATGTCTTCGTCTGAAAAATTCATTCTATGACCGCAGGCCGCGAGAGCAGCAGCGGCAATTATCATTAGTGCAAGCGCAAACAGCTTACACTTTGCCAAAAATCCTCACCCCTTGTTTTATTCAGTAGCCCGCATCAGCGCAAACGGGACCGCATTTAAAATATCAACCGCCGTCATGCCATAAGTCCCAAACTGTTCCCGGGCAATATTTCCGGCAAGCGTGTGCAAATGTACGCCGATACAAGCTGCATCCTCCAGTGTTGCTCCTTGAGCTGCAATCCCGGAAATAATGCCGGCGAGAACATCTCCGCTCCCTGCAGTAGCCATGCCGGAATTGCTGATCGTGTTGACAAAAATTCTTCCGTCCGGACAGGCAACCAAACTGTCCGCCCCTTTTAAGACAAGCGTCACATCATATTCTTTTGCAAAATTACGCGCCGCCTCCACCCGGTTTTCTCGGATATAATCCATGGAGTGGCCTGTAATTCTAGAAAATTCTACCGGATGCGGTGTCAGCACGGCAGGCGCTTTTTTGCGGCTTAATATATTTATATTCCCTTTTATGGCGTTTATACCATCTGCGTCAATTACCATTGGCTTTTTTGACTCTAATATCAACTGCGAAACCAAATGTTTGATATTTTCATTTGCTCCCAATCCACAGCCCATCAGCAGCACCTCTTGCTGCTGCAATTTTTCCAAAAGCATGGTAAAAGCGCTTTTTGCGACTACTTCGCCTTCTGTTGGAAGCGCCATTGTCATCACTTCCGTCAGCTTTGCCGCGGCAACATCCGCAATTCCCTTTGGGACCGCAAGGGTCGCCATTCCTGCTCCGCTTTTCATCACCGCGCCGGCAGACATAACCCCGGCGCCGCACATTCCTTTAGATCCGGCAAATACCAACACTTTGCCATAACTGCCTTTATGGGTATTCTCCTCCCTCGGCGGCAGCAAACGAAAAATATCGCGGTCAAGCGTTTCATGCCGGCTGTCAAATCCCTCCCACAGTTTGCGTGGAATCGAAATTTCCGACACAACCAATTTGCCGGCATAGCGCTTTGCCGGATAAAGAAACTGACCCAGCTTTGCCGCCCCAAAAGTAACTGTCAGATCTGCACAAACACAATTTTTTGCTGATGATCCGTCTGTCGCATTCGCGCCGCTCGGCATATCCACCGACGCGACAAAAGCAGAAGAAGAATTAATCAAGCGCACCATTTCCGCCTCTGTCCCTTCAATTTCCCCATGAAATCCGGTTCCGAACAAGGCGTCCACAATGATGTCACAATCCCCTGCCGCCGCTGTAAACTCACTCATCGGAATACCAAATTTTTCTGCTGCCTCATAGTTAATCCGCGCGTCTTTTTTAAGCCTTCCAGCGTCAAACCCGATAAAAACCGTAGGATATGCGCCGCGCACTGACAAAAGCCGCGCAATTGCAAAACCATCGCCGCCATTATTTCCGCAGCCGCAAAAGATATGAACTTTTTTCCCTGCTACCTTACCCGTCTCCTGCTCCAGCTTATCACAAAATCCCTGTGCCGCGTTTTCCATCATCACCAGACTGGAAAAGCCATACTCTGAAAACGTTCTTTCCTCCAGTTCCCTCATCTGGGCAGCTGTCAAAACTTTCATTTTGCTCCCTCGCTTTCGCCAAAACCTTTTCTTTTTTCATATTGTTTCCATTATCCTCGCTCTGCTATCACCTGCGCTACTGCATGTTGTTCTGAGTGCGAAATACTAATAAAAAGGCCAGTAATCCCAAACCCATCTGCTATTTTTTTTGCAGAGCCAGACAGAGCGATATGCGGCTTACCCGTATCATCGTGCAATATTTCCACTTCCGAAAGCAAAAAGCCGCGGATTCCCGTTCCGATTGCTTTGGAGAAAGCCTCTTTTCCCGCAAAATTTGCTGCAACCGATTGGGCTGCCGATTTACGCGACTTGAAATAGGCAATTTCTTCCGAAGAAAAGAACCGAGTTAAAAAATGGGGGTTTTCCATCGCTTTTTCAATGCGCTTAATTTCCACAATATCAATTCCGGTTCCATAAATCATAAATTTCCCGCCTTTTCTCATTTGATTTTATTGTACCGCAAACCCCAAAAATTATCAATAGACATTATCCGAAATTCTACTTTTTTCACCTAAAATCAAAAAAACTGCAGCGTCTCACTGCAGTTTTCAGACGACGGAACAACGCAACACGTTGGATTGAGCTTTGTAGGGGACGGCTCCTAGACGTCCCGCACCATAATACGTTCTAATTTTACTTCACGGCAAAGTGTAACCTAGCGGTGCGTCGAGGCGCCGCACCCTACAATCAAAGTGCAAATTTAAAAACAACAGCAAAACCAACGGATATGAAAAAACAAATTGCGCACTAACAAAACGGATATTTGTAGGGGACGGCTCCTAGACGTCCCGCACCATAATACGTCCTAATTTTACTTCGCGGCAAAGTGTAACCTAGCGGTGCGTCGAGGCGACGCACCCTACAATCAAAGTGCAAAAGCGAAAGATATTTGTAAGGCTATATTAGTCCGTAAAACAGCCGGCATGCCCAAACGCTTGCAAGCATTCCGGTAAGATCTGCCAGTAACGCCGCTTTTACTGTAAAACGTGCATCTTTAATTCCTACAGAGCCATAATAAACAGCAAGTGTGTAAAACGTAGTCTCCGTTGAACCCATCATGACTGACGCAATCCTGCCAACTATGGAATCCGGTCCATGCACACGGAACAAATCACTTACAACCGCAAGCGCGCCGCTGCCGGAAATTGGCCGCAGCAGGGCAAGCGGCAGCACTTCTGCCGGCACGCCCAGTCTGCTGGTAATCGGAGAAAGAAATCGGGTAATCAGTTCCATCGCTCCCGATACCCGAAACATGGTAATTGCCGCAATTAACCCCACCAAGGCAGGAAGAATTTTTCCTGCTGTTTTTAAACCTTCCATTGCCCCGTCTAAAAACGCGTCAAACACATTAATCTTACGAAACAAACCGTACCCAATGATTGCTATAAACAGAACCGGCATTACACCGGTGGAAATCATTTTTACCGTCTGCATAAACCCCTCCGCGCATCTTTTCTGGAAAATATTTTAACTGCGGTTACGCCCACGGTCACCGATAACACGGAGCAAATCCAAACCGGAACTAAAATCCCGAACGGATCTGCACTTCCTGCAGCAGAGCGAAGCGTAATCAGCGTTGTTGGAATTAAATTAATGGAAGCTGTATTAATCACAACAAACATACACATTGCGTCAGACGCACGTCCGGTTTCCCCTTCCAAACGTTTTAGTTCGCCCATTGCTTTTAAACCCAAAGGCGTTGCTGCGTTGGAAAGCCCTAAAAAATTTGCAATCATATTCATAACAATTGCACTCACCGCCGCTCCGTCCTGCCTTAGCTTTGGAAATAGCAGGCGTGTAAGCGGCCGCGCAAGGTGCGCCAGTTTTTCCGTAAGACCGGAGCGTTTGGCAATTTCCAAAAGCCCAGTCCAAAAACACATCATTCCCAAAAGCGCCAGCACCATTTCAACTGCGTTTTTTGCCCCATCAAGCGCCCCCTGCGTCACTGCCTCCACATTTCCGTTCCAGGCAGCAAAAAGATAGGCGGCAAAAATCAATCCTGCCCAAACATAGTTCATCACCCAAACCGTCCCCTAACCCTGATTTTTACAAACCCTTTCCGGTAATTTCCCTGTTGTATCAAAACAAGCACGCTCACCGCAACGCGCCTCTATGCCTCGCCGTAAAACAAATGCTTTGCCAGCTTTGTAAACATTTCAAAAAGATTCATCTTATCTACATTATCCTTTGCCACGACATCTGTACCGCCAATTTGCTGTCCATCTATGTAGAAGGAAATTTCCCCAATTTTCTCGCCTGCCCGAACCGGTGCTTCCAATTCTTCCGGCATGCTGATCCGCTTTTCAATCTCATTTACTTTGGCTTTGCTGACTAAAACGTTATAACCGCCAGGCGTTGTGATTGCCGCCTGCGGCTGTGTCCCCTTTAAAACTTTTATCGGCTGCAATTCTTCTTCTGTAATTAAACTGTTTGCAATTGCGTAGTTTGCAAAACCATAGTCAAGCAGTTTACTTGCATCCGCAAACCGGTCCTTCGATGAAGGCGCGCCCAAAACTACCGCAATTAAATTCATTTCGTTTCGCTTTGCCGAAGCGGACAGGCAATATTTGGCTTCTCCTGTGGAGCCGGTTTTCAGACCATTTGCTCCTTCGTAAAACCGTATTAGTTTGTTGGTGTTTACCAAACCAAATTTGCCGCCGCGCAAACTATCCATCCAAATGGTCGTAAATTCAAAAATGCCGGGATGGGAAATCAGTTCTCTTGACATTAGCGCAATATCATAAGCGGAAGTTAAATGCTCCGGGTCATCCAGGCCATTGCAATTGATAAAATGTGTATCATTCATTCCTAACTCTTTTGCCCTCTCATTCATCATTGCCACAAACCCCTCCAAGCTTCCGGCAACAAATTCTCCCAAGGCTGCAGCTGCATCATTTCCAGAAGCTACTGCAACCGCTTTGAGCAGATCCCGCACACTCATTTCTTCACCGGGTTCTAAATAAATCTGCGAGCCGCCCATTGACGCCGCCTTTTCTGAGCAACGCACCATGTCATCCATTTTTATTGTGCCGTTATCGATCGCTTCCATGACTAAAAGCATGGTCATAATTTTTGTTACGCTAGCCGGCGGCCGTCTCTCATGGCTGTTTTGCTCATATAATACCTGTCCCGTGGAAGCTTCCATCAAAATGGCTGACGGTGCCGACAGCTCCAACACTGTATTTTCTGCGTAGCATTGCAAAATACAGGCAGTCAGAATGAAAAAACATGCTGACAGTGAAAGTATTTTTTTCATATCATAATACCCCTTTCCGTTCTTAACATCAGGCTATTACCTATTTTATGCTTAAGTTTTCCGGCTATTCCAACTTTTTACTCTTTCAGGCTGACAAAAAATGAAAATATCACCCTTATAATTATTTCGTCAATGGCTCCGTATAAAAAAAGAGGCTATCTGCGTAAAAACACAGATAGCCTCTAAATTATTAAGTTTTAGTGCTGTTATTGCAGTAACATCATATCCGAAAGCGGCATCATAGATGCGGCTGTGTCTGTCCACACAAATATTTTTGCCGTTACTCCTGCCAAATCCTCCGGTAATTTCATGCCGCAGGACAATGTGCTGCTTTCTGTAACAGGGTAAAGGAAGACATCAAGCAAACGGCCGTCTTGATAAATAGCTGTAACTACAGTAGCGTCTATATCCTGATGTTTTAAAATACGAATGCTGTCAATTGTCCCTTTCGCTGTCAGTCCATATGCTGCTCCGCCCTGCGCATCTTTAAAGGCCACATCGACAATCTGAATCGAACGTACAACAGATTCTTTTTCTATTCCGCGCAAGGACACATCATCAATCAGAAGTTCTCCATCGCCATAACCGCGGAAAATATATGCCCGGATCAAGTTGATGTTATCTACTGTTGCTGCAGCATTTGCCGGCGTTGGATCTCCGGAACAGCGGAAAGGAACTGATGCTGTGTTTATGCGTTCTCCATCAATATATACATCAAACGTCTGGCTGATCAGATTCAACTCGACTTTTAAATCAAACCATACGCCCAATTCCGGCAGTTGTCTGCTGATCGTTGTCAAATCGTTGTTCGCTTGCCATTTCCCATCTATGCATTGCGTAGACCATATGCGGTCAGTAGTATAATCAAATGCCAAATCTACAGGCAAAAATCCCGAAGAAGCACTTTCGCCCACGGTTGTACCGCCACCCATTATTTCAATGTTATAACGGGATGGCACTTGTGTATCAAAATTGATCCTTGCTTGTAAAACAACGGTTTGACCGGTTTGCGCCTGCGGCAGATTCCACGACACACAATTGTTTTTTCCCGACTGGTCTGCAACCGTACGCGTATGCTTTATCAAGCCACCTGCCCCGTCATCTATATCCGCTTCCAACACCGTTTTGGAATTTTCATAATAAGAACCGCTTCCGTATAATCAAACGTCTCTGTGATTGCTGTTACAGGGTTGCCATAAAATTATCATACTGCACACTATATGCGATCGAGTGGCTCGGCCCTAATATAAACGGAATGCCCCGCTTTGCAAGTTCAAATGCGTGCCGCACCTGACATCTCACCTCTTCCATGGTTCCGCTGATCAGTGTTTCAACACTCACGCCTCCCCAAAACCGCATCTTTGACCCATGCTCTTCACTCAATTGGATTAAATCCATTCCGGCATTCGTTTGAAGCGATTGATGAGGCGGTTGCAATTCTTAACGAAAAAACACAAATTTTCCATTAGCACGCTGACGCGAATCCTTTCGTCTTATATTGCTGTTCTCCTGCTTCCCCTTATCGCCAGCAGCTTTATTTTTATGCAGGTAAACGCAACTATGATGTCCAATTTGGATAATTAATGTCTACTGAACAAATGGTTTTGCGAAACC
The DNA here is from genome assembly GCA_949299615.1 of uncultured Eubacteriales bacterium. Classification (GTDB taxonomy): domain Bacteria; phylum Bacillota; class Clostridia; order UBA1381; family UBA9506; genus RGIG1666. The sequence goes on from CASGBM010000022.1 coordinate 9,913, forward strand.
ATTTGTTCAGTAGACATTAATTAAATATCAAAATCATGGGTATTATTTTAAAAAATTTACGTCCCAGCAAACAGAGTGGTCCATCTATTGCTATACACCGCAAAATGAATATATTTCTGCGCTTGAATGGATGCAGGCAACTTTTATTATTGTTTTATTTTTATGTCTGGTTGCCGGTCTTTTGATGTCTTACTATCTGGCTAAAAAAAATTATTCCCCCATCAAGGAATTAATGAACATTGTCACAACGGATCAGAGCAAAGCCATTGATAATGAATATAGTTTTTTAAAAGAACGTGTTCAAAGCATTAATGCCGAAAGAAAATCTTTGGAAAAAGAAATTGATCGCCAAGCACCGATTATTAAAAATGCCTTACTTCTAAGGCTTTTAAAAGGTCAGGTTAGCGACAGCGAATTAAATAATATTACACAATTAGCACAAATCAATATTGAAAACACTGCCTACATTGTCATGCTGATTGACATTGACAACTGCCAAAGTTTTATTGAATCTGACAATGAGTACGAATGGTTTTTGGCGCGCTACGCTGTGAGCAATGTTGTGCAGGAAATTTTAGAAAAAAGCTTTAATCCATCCATTGCCGATATTGAACGAAACCGTCTTGGCATTATTTTGGACTTTAATAAAAATAATATCAACGCAAAAGAAATTGCTATTGAATCTGCAAACCAAATGATCCAAACAATTAAAGAGTATACCATGATTGATACAAGCATCAGCCTCAGTGACGTGGAATTTGATTTGAAAAATTTATTTAATGCTTACATCAACGCGCTTTCTATCATGGAAAACAAACTGATAAAAGGGACAGGAAATGTGTTGATCCAGAATTTTCAATCGGATCAATACTATTATTATACCGTGGATGAAGAAGAACATTTAATTCACAAAGCGCGAATTGGTGCTTTGGATGAAGTTGAACGTCAGCTAGACCACATCTATGATATTAACTTTATTAAACGTTCCCTGTCACCGTACGTCGCACGCTGTTTGCTTTGGGATATGCTCAATACCGTAATGAAAACTGCAAACTCCCTGGGCTTGAAATTAGAGGATTTAGACCCGAATCACAGTGATTTTCTTAATGAATTTAACGACTCTCAAACAATTGATGAAAAAATGAATTTGATCCGCAGCCTTTATGGCATTATCTGCGCCACAACTTCTAAAAGAACCACTTCCGGTACGACAGGGATTATTCAACAAATTGAAAAATATATTGATACCCATTACACCGATTGTATGTTTTCTATTTCTCAGATGGCGGATGAGTTAAAATTTACACGCCAATATCTTTCCGACGTCTATAAAAAGCAAACGAATCAAACCATTTTGGCCTATCTCACTACGGTACGAATTGAACATGCCAAAGAGCTCTTAAAAGACGGAACTCTCACCATTGTTGCTGTCGCAACCGCTGTTGGTTACATTGATGATGCTGGTTTTCGCAAGGCGTTTAAGAAAACAACTGGCTATACCCCCGGCAAATATCGAACCATGTATTTTAAGTAAAAAAATCCTTAACAAGAAAATCAGCGGAAGAAATATATCGTTCTTCCGCTGATTTTTATTTTATGTCTTTACTTTCACAGCACCCCATTCTTACTCCGCATGAGATGTAAAATATTTCAATGAATTATTAGCATCATGGCATCATGCAATTGTGCTTTCTTCTTTTAAATCTGTCCCCTCCGTTGTAAAGCGCTTTACCTCAAATTTTTGCATAGATACAGCATGATGGTTTTCTCCATTTAATATAATGCAAACATTTTGCGTCTGATCCGATCCGTTGTACAAACGAAATTCATATCCGCTCCCTGTTTTCGTGCGCGTAAGCGAAGTCATTATAATCACAGGGTTATCAATTTGCGGCAGTTTACCGGGCAGTGTGCCCTCACCGGAAGGGAAGAAGGACAAAGCTTCCGTCCCCTCATTATAAACCTGCGCCTGAAAATCAATATCTGCTGCTTCGGCATATGGCAATAGCTTGATTGCAAACCGGCGTTCGCCCACATCAATCCGTTCCAAATACCGGTTTGGCTCAACAAGCGGTCTGCCTTCTTCTATTGGCAATGCCGAGTAGGCAGGCGTGTGCAGCAAAGACAGACGCAGCTCTTTTCCATCGGAAGATCCGCCGTGGATCCCTTGATTTAGAACATAAAAACCGGCATTTTCCCTTTTTAACCCACACCATTTTTGATAGCATTCCTCCTTGTGGCCTTTGTGCAATTGTTCTGTCCCAAACACCGTTTGCCCATAAAAATCAGCTTGGTCAAACGCCGTTTTCACACAATACTTCACCATTACATTCTTGTCGTTGGAAAACAGCGTAATGTCCACATTTAACCCTTTTCCAAATTTTGATAATGTATATGTGACAACCGCAAATGAATAAGAATAGGAAAAAAATGCCTGTACCTTCATCCTCACTTCGCCGTTTTCAATTACCTTGATCGGTTCGCAGCCGGCAAATTGCAGTGCGTCTTTATCATCAAGCAGGCAAAATTCTCCCTTCAGCTTCAGATAGGAATCTACTCCCGAACCCCATGCGTCTTCATTGTCAAAATATACACATAATTTTCCCGATTGCGGTTCAACGGCTTGTTTTCCATCAACCAGGTAGGACGCAATCAAACCGCTCTTTTTGCTAATCCGTACTTCTTCTGTCTGAGACCGCATAATAATTTCCTGCGGGGTTTCCTCATAAGGCTGTACTTTTTGATAATTTTTTTCTGCCTTTAAAACGCAATCAAAGCGGTTCATAGACATAGGCGCAAGTTTTGCATGAAATACTAAATTTTTTCTCCAATCCAAATTCATGTTAGAAGCTTCTTTTTCATTTTGCGTCGGCAAAAATACGCCATCAGCCTGATATACTTTACCAATTGTAAATTCATCCCGCGCCCAGTTTTGGTTTTGCAGCTGAAATTCTACGGCAACATCTGTCTCCACCGGATATGGGTGGGGATTGTATACCAAAATAGGGATCTCGCCGTCCTTTGCTTTTTTCTGCCCGGAGCATAATTTTAGAAAAGCACGCTCCATATAGCGTTCAAAAATTGCTATGGCATAATCCAATTCGCACAGTGTTTCTTCCTCCGCCGGGCGGATCGCAGAACCCGGCAAAATATCATGAAATTCATTAAACAGCAGCGCTTTTTTGGCTTGTTCTATCTCCCCATCCACATCTTCCATTTCTGCGTGCGCCATCATTTTTTGACAAACTGCCAGACTGTTTTCTGCCTGACGGTGTTTCTGTTTGACCCGGCACATAGAAGTATAGCAACCAACCATGCTGGGGCGGAGAGATTCTGCAACAACCGGCAGCGCAGATAGATCCAAATTGTCAAAATACTCCGCCGCATCGCTGTGTACAATGGATATTTCCGGGTATTTCTCCCTGATTTTGCAAATTTGCTCAAGATCTTCCCGGGATGGACCTCCTCCATGGTTTCCCACCCCCCAGAGCAGTAAACCTGTCTTCTGGCTTTGATTTTCTTTTAAATAGCGTTCGATTTTAACCGTTGCTTCTCCTTTTAAACTATTATAAGAGTCCCAAAGACGGTGGGCACAAAGCTTACTGCCGTCCAACCCTTCCCAGATAAAATCTCTTGGCCCGTCATGCGGACGCATAAAGATATAGTTTTCATAGCCCATTTTTTTCAAAATTTGAACCAGCCCGCGGCTGTGACCAAAAGGATCCACATGAAATGCCGTTCTGGTTCTTACTCCAAATTTTTCTTGAAAATAATCCTGTCCCGTTTTTATTTGTCTTAAAAGAGATTCTCCCGATGGCAAGTTACAGTCAGGCTGCAAATAAGTTCCGCCGATTATGTTCCATTTGCCTTGGCGAACTAATTTTTGTATTTTTTTAAACAACGGCGGCTCTTCCTGCTCCACCCATTCATAGAGCAAAGATTCATTGTGATTAAATACAAATCCGTCAAATTCCTCACAAAATTCAGCCGCTACGCGAAATGTAGAAATTGCCTCTGCTCGCCCTTCCTTTCTCTGCCAAAGCCAAACCGGATCCAAATGTGCATTACAGAGCAAATATAGTGTTTCCATTTCACTTGTCCCCTCTTTTGTCATTTATAATCAATAATAGATGATGAAATTATAACAGCAGTTCTATCTTTTTTCAAGTACCTTTTTGCAAAATATATACATAATACCCATTAAAATTTATTTTTCCTTCTAAAATCTCCTTTCATTTACTTTTACAAACCGGAAGTCCGTCCATGTTGCTATCGCCTGGCAAACCTGCAAAGGAAATTGATCAATTGTTGCAACACATCTTGACAACATAAAAATATTATGCTATAATGAACACCGTGTTTTGGCACGATTTTTGTTTCAAAGTTACATTTTGTCGCTGTGGTGGAACTGGCAGACACAACAGACTTAAAATCTGTCGGACGAATAATCCGTACCGGTTCGATTCCGGTCAGCGGCACCACGTCGGAGCAAAGTCCGCTTTGCTCCGACATTTTTTATGCCTATGGCTAACAGACATCATCCGCGCACACCCTTGCGTTTCCTTTCCACATGGAAACCGAGGCGCCGGACTTTCATTTGATGCCGAACGCGAAGCGGAAAGCTTTGGCATCTATACAGTTACAATCTTTTTCGTCACGGAGCGTTCTTTTTTACTTGCCGTGTTTTTTGCAAAATACACCTGTGTTAATTCCTTATTCCAATAAGCATCGCTTTTAGCGGGGCGTATTGTTTTTAATTTAGCGCTCCTTAATTCAAGCAGTCCTTTTGACTTAAATGCGCCTATAAAAATAAGCTGCGATTCTATCTTAAATATAAAACAAAATCACAGCTTTTTCATAAATATTTCCTTGCCGTTCTCTCACGCAATTTTAATTCTTATATGGAGTCTAAAAATGAATTTTTCTCTTTTATTAGCTATCCTAAGAAAGCAAACAGACCATTTATATTAGCTCAATCACCGCACACATCCGCCCGGTTATTCCCCCGTCAGCACGATGAGAATAAAAAACATTGTGCTGGCAAAAAGTACAGGCATCACAAACAGCAATATTTTCTTCTTTTAGACCTTCTTCCAGCAATTGCTGCCGGTTGAGATCATCTGTATCAACAAAAAACTTGTCCCCGGACACGACGGTGTTTTTTAAATTTCTAGTGCCAAAATTTTCACAAAACTGAACAAATACGTTGCCCTCCACTTCAAAATGGCACTGTTTGATCGAAGGGCCAAACGATGCAAGAATATCCGCCGGATCACAGCCAAAATTTTTGCGCATCATTTGCACAGCTTTCCGCCCGATTCTTGCAAGGGTGCCCTTCCATCCGGAATGCACCGCCGCAATTACTTTTTGCTTTGGATCAAACAATAAAATCGGCGTACAGTCAGCATAAAACACCGCAAGCGGAATTCCTCTTTCTGCGGTAATCATTCCATCAAATTCCCCCAGATCAGATTCTGCACTCAACCCTTTTCCCACATCCTGAGATGTAATTATTTTAATTTCTGAACCATGCACCTGGTGAGACAACACCAGTCGATCCATCTCCACACCGGCCTCGCAGCAAAATCTGGAGTAATTTTCTTTCAGATTTTCTCTTTTGTCCTGCGTGCTCATTCCTAAATTTAAAGAGGCATAAGGGGCTTGGCTTACACCGCCGAGACGCGTACTAAACCCATGCCTGATTGACCCTTTAAAACGCTCAAAAAGAGGGCAGACCAAAAGAACGGGTGCGCCGTTGTTTGGTCTGCATGTAAAATTAGCCTTCATATTCATACCCCAGCTTAATTGCCTGGATGTTTTTCTCTAATAGCGCCGCTTTCGTTGGCGGAACGCTTTTTTCCAATCCCTTTTGCACTTCATCCAGTGTGTATATCCCTGTTTCTTTTAAAACCTTGCCCACAATAACCATATTAGCAAGGCTTTCCAGCCCTGCTTCCAAGGCAAGCTGAGTTGCCGGAATTGGGAACGCTTTGATATCCGTGCGTTTCACCGGTCTGTCTATCAAAGAGCTGTCATATACTACGTAGCCGTCTTTTTCCACCAATTCTTCAAATTTATCTAACGACGGACGATTCATTGCAATTAAAATATCTGGATTGGGAATAATAGGCGAACCCACCGGCGTATCTGAAATAACCACATGACAATTTGCTGTACCGCCGCGCATTTCCGGTCCATAGGAAGGAAGCCACGAAACTTCTCTTTCTGCCTTTAAACCGGAATATGCCAAAACCTTTCCGGCAAACAGAATCCCCTGTCCTCCAAAACCAGCCAAAATAATTTTACCGTTTTTCATGTCCAAGTCTCCTTACAAAAAGTATATTTTCCTCTATCCAATAACGCGGCGAATATCCGCGCCAAGCGCTTGAAATTTTTCTTCCATTTTTTCATAACCGCGGTCAATATGCTGTAATTCATAAATCTCGGTTGTGCCCTGTGCCATCAGCCCGGCAATGACCATTCCCGCGCCCCCGCGAAGGTCTGTCGCACTGACCGCTGCACCCTCCAGCCTTTCTACACCATTAATAACCGCCGTTTTTCCATCCACACGAATATCGGCGCCCATCCGCCTCAGTTCGTCCACATATTGAAAGCGGGAATCCCACACGCTTTCCGTCACAATGCTCGTGCCCGAAGCCACTGATAAAAGAGAAACCATTTGCGGCTGCATGTCAGTCGGAAAACCGGGATAGGGCAGCGTCTTAACATTAGCGTTTTTTATCTTGCCCGTTCCCAGAACACGAATGGCATCGTCAAGTTCTTCCACCTGTGCGCCAATCTCAATCAGTTTTGCAGACACTGATTCCATATGTTTCGGAATAATGTTTTTTACTAAAATGTCTCCGCCGGTTGCCGCTGCTGCGATCATAAAAGTTCCTGCCTCAATCTGGTCAGGAATAATGGAATAGGTTCCTCCTTTTAAACGCTCCACGCCGCGGATGCGGATTACATCTGTTCCCGCGCCTTTAATATCTGCGCCCATAGCGTTTAAAAAGTTTGCAACATCAACAATATGCGGCTCTTTTGCTACGTTTTCAATGGTTGTTCTGCCTTTGGCTAAAACTGCCGCCAGCATAACATTAATCGTAGCCCCAACACTAACAATATCCAAATAAATGGATGTGCCGTTTAATTCGTCTGCTGCAGCTTTTACAACACCCTCGCAAAACACTTTTGCACCAAGAGCTTTAAATCCCTTGATATGCTGGTCAATCGGCCGCGAGCCAAAATTGCACCCGCCGGGCATTGCAACTTCTGCTCGGTGAAACCGCCCTAAAAGCGCGCCTAATAGGTAATAAGATGCGCGCATTTTCCGAACCATCTCCTGCGGGGCTGTTTGCTTGTCCATGCAGGAGCAGTCAATTCGCAGCGTATATTTATCTAAAAATTCAATTTTAGCGCCCATATGTTCCATGATGCCCACAATAACATGAACGTCCCGAATATTTGGCACGTTTTCAATCACACAGACACCATCAACCAAGATTGCAGCAGGTATAATTGCGACAGCAGCATTTTTAGCTCCACTGATGCTCACTTCGCCTTGAAGCCTTTTCCCCCCCTGAACCACTATTTTCTCCAATCGTTACACCGCCTCAGATTGATAATACTTTCCCCTCTTGTTTTATAAGTTAAAAAAATAACCTATCTATCATATTATATCATTTTCCCAAAAAAAATCAATATTTTTCGTATACTTTTTTCCTTTTCAAAAAATAAATTGTAAACTTTTTAAGAAACCTTTTACAATTTCTGTGATTTGTAGTATAATGAAATGTAACTATCTTAATGAATGTGTTTTCGGTTTCATCCTGTATCGCACGTGACTTTTCAGTTGAAATAGACGACTTATTTTTAACATAACTAGGAGGATTAACATGCAACAACAGCCAAAGACAAACGAGCCGGCAGCCGATATTAGCGAAATTTTGAAAATTCGCCGTGAAAAGCTGGCGGATCTGAAAGAAAATGGAAAGGATCCGTTTCTTGAAGTCAAATATGATAGAACACACTCTGCGGCACAAATCATTGCGGATTATGACAAGTTAGAAGGGAACACCGTCAGCATCGCCGGCCGCCTGATGTCAAAACGCGGCATGGGTAAGGTTATGTTTTGCGATATGGCGGATGCCTCAGGTAAAATACAGCTTTTTGTGAAAAAAGATTTGTTGGGCGACAGCTATGAAGATTATAAAAAATTAGATATTGGCGATATTATCGGGGTAAAAGGCGAAGTGTTCAAAACGAAAACAGAAGAGATTTCCGTTAAAATTTCGGAGTATACGCTGCTTTCCAAATCTTTGCTGCCTCTTCCGGAAAAATTTCACGGTTTGACAGATCCTGATCTTCGCTACCGTCAGCGCTATGTTGACCTCATTATGAACCGCGAGGTAAAAGACATTTTTGTAAAGCGGACGGCTGTCCTTCGTGAAATCCGCCGCTTTTTAGACGGATTGGGCTTTATGGAAGTAGAAACCCCTGTCCTCCACACCATAGCTGGCGGCGCCGCTGCCCGTCCCTTTATCACGCACCACAACGCGCTGGACATTGATATGTATATGCGGATCGCTTTGGAACTGCACTTAAAGCGCCTGATTGTCGGCGGGTTTGAAAAGGTGTATGAAATCGGCAGGGTGTTCCGGAACGAAGGCATGGACATCCGGCATAATCCGGAGTTTACGCTTTTGGAATTATATGAAGCTTATACAGATTTTAACGGGATGATGGACATCACGGAAAATCTTTTCCGGCACGTAGCGCAAAATGTGCTTGGCACCGGAAAAATAACGTTTGGCGGCGTGGACCTTGACCTGGACCAGCCATTTGACCGAATCTCCATGAAAGAAGCAGTCAAAAAATATGCCGGTGTAGATTTTGATACGGTGACTAATTTGGAAGAAGCACAAAAGCTGGCAAAAGAGCACCACATTGAATACGAACCGCACCATTTAAAGGGAGATATTTTAAATCTCTTTTTTGAAGAATACTGCGAAGACAAATTGGTTCAGCCTACCTTTCTCACCGGACATCCGGTGGAGATTTCGCCGCTGGCTAAGCGTGACCCAAAAAATCCGGGATATACGGAGCGTTTTGAGTTATTTATCCTAGGACGCGAATATGCCAATGCTTTTTCGGAACTGAATGATCCCATCGACCAGAAAGGCCGTTTCTTAGAGCAGGTGAAAAAACGCGAAGCCGGGGATGACGAAGCAAACTTAATGGACGACGACTTTATCACCGCGCTGGAATATGGCATGCCGCCAACCGGCGGAATGGGACTGGGAATTGATCGGCTGGTTATGCTGATCACAGGCGCCGAATCCATTCGCGATGCAATCCTTTTCCCCACCATGAAACCACTAAAATAATACAGGATAAATAAAAACGAAGCAGCACGGATAATGAACTAATGGATCCGTTTATTATAGAATACAGAAAAAAGGCGGGAAGAATATGAACGAAGGAAATACAGCAGAAAAAAAATCGTTTAAAAACAAATGGGACAATTATTGGTATTATTATAAGATTCACACCTGGATTGGTATTTTTGTAGTAATTGTTTTAGCCGTTACAATCACGCAGTGTGTGCAAACGGTCAAGCCGGACGTGACGATTGATTTTGTCACTTCTGTTCCGCTTACTGACAGCACCATAGAGTTTGACGGCGTATTTGATGATGTAATCAGCGATGTAAACAACGATGAGAAAAAGCACATTGGTGTCACCACGCTGTATCTGACCGGCGAAGTGCAAAGCGAGCAGGATATGGCCATGGAGCAGAAAATGATGCTGGAACTTGCTGCCGGAGACGTCACGCTGTTTATTTTTGACCAGAAGAATTTAGAACGTTATATTACGCAAGATGCCTATTCCCCGCTCTCTGATTTTATTGATATTGAGCCATACAAGGATATCGAGGGCAAATTGGTGGAGCATAACGGGACTGTCTACGCAATCAGCTTAAAAGGAAGTCAAAAACTGGCGGAAATGGGGTTTGCAACGGATGATTTATATGGTATCTTCCGTTTTGTGCCGGAAAAAGCTGCCAAGGACGAAAAGAAAATGATGGAATATGAAAACGCAGCAGCCATTTTAACCGAATTATTAAAATAGTCAGGATGTGTTGCCAATGCCAGTACGCAATCTGTCTTCCGAAGAAGAACGCAAGCTGTTTACAGCCTATCATGAAACAAAGGATGATAAAACGCGCGATTTTCTTCTGCAGAAATATGACTATCTCCCCCAAATTTTAGCCCGGCGCTTTACGGGACGCGGCATTGAATATGATGACATTTATCAATGTGCACGGATTGGCCTGATGAACGCTCTGTCCCGCTATCATCCGGAAAAAGGGGCACAGTTTGCCACCTATGCAACGCCGACGATTATCGGGGAGATCAAGCGTCTGTTTCGGGATAAAGGTCACTTTATCAAAGTGCCCAGGAAAATATATGAAATTTTCAGCAAGGCGAATAAAATTAAAGCCGCTCACCTGACACAAAACGGTGATTTGCTTTCTGCCAGAGAATTGGCCGAATTGACCGGCGTTACGGAGAAACAGATGATTGACGCTTTGGAATGGGGCGATAACCATTTTGTCCGCTCTTTGGAGCAATTTATTTACAGCGGTGAAGACGAAACATTGTTTTCCAATCTTGTTGGGGTAGAAGATGACCATTTTCTTATGATTGAAAACAAGGAATTTATCGAAACCTTTATGAATACTTTGACAGAGAGGGAAAAGCAATTCGTGAAATACCGTTACTATGATGGCTTGACACAAAATAACATTGCCAAGCGAATGAACATTTCTCAGATGAATGTTTCCAGAATGGAAAAACGGGTTTTAACCGGTTTAAAACAAATGTATTTTGAAGCAGTAAACGCCTGAAATCTAACCCCCTGAAAGCATATACAAATCTGTGCTTTCAGGGGGTTTTGTATTATTGTTTTTCATTAGCGAAAGGTTACAACGGTCACACCGTTTTCCCCTTCTCCGTACCGTCCCAAACGATACTCCGCAACCAATGGATGGTGTTTTAAATAGTCGCTGATTCCTGCACGCAGGATCCCCGTCCCTTTGCCGTGAATAATTGTCACAGTGTGCAGAGAGGACATCAGCGCCTCGTCCAAATATTTATCTACCTGCGCAATAGCTTCTTCTAAACTCATTCCGCGCACATCCAGCTCGGTTTTTGCCGTTTTTGTGCTGCCTTTTGCCATGGTGTGCCCCACAGAAGCAGAAGGCTTATTTTTTTTCTGCTCTGAATCTGCGGCAAGATCTTCAAGCGGAACTTTCATTTTCATAATACCCGCCTGTACCAGCACTTTTCCGGATTTATCCGCAGCAGTTAAAACGGTGGCACGCTGCCCAAGCGAAAGAATTTCCACCAAATCGCCCGGCTTTACATTTTTCAACGGCTTGCCCCTGCGTTTTGGCGCTGTCTGCCCTCCGTCCTGTAGTTGGTCGGATTTTTGTTTTAACGCACTTTTTGCCTCTTCCGCCTTTCGTATGGCATCTTTTAAGGGCGCGCTGTCACGGATATTTCTAATTTCTTTAATTACCTTTTGAGATTCTTCCTTTGCGGACTCAACAATCCGCAGCGCTTCTGTACGTGCTTCCTGCAAAATTTGATTGCGCTTAATTTCCAGTTCCTGCGCCTCTCTGCTGACTTTCTCTTTCATCTGGCGCGCTGTTTTTGCCATGCTTTCCGCTTTTTCTTTTTCCTCTTCGGCTTTTTGACGGCTGGACTCAAGCCCCGTGATTACATCTTCCAGCTTCATATTGTCATCGCTGACCAATTCTTTTGCTCTGTTTATAACCTCTTCCGGAATCCCCAGCCGTTTGGAAATGGCAAAGGCGTTGCTTTTCCCCGGAACACCAATCAAGAGCTTGTAGGTTGGCGACAATGTAGCTAAGTCAAACTCACAGGACGCGTTTTCAACGCCCGGCGTGGACAGCGCAAAAAGCTTGAGCTCACTATAATGGGTGGTCGCCGCCGCGCGCGCGCCGCGCGCGCGGATATATTCCAAAATAGAAATTGCAAGCGAGGCTCCCTCGGTCGGATCCGTCCCCGCCCCCAGTTCATCCGCCAGCACCAGGCTTTTATCCGTTACATTTTTTAAAATCCCCACTAAATTTACAATGTGGGAAGAAAAGGTAGAAAGACTCTGCTCTATGCTCTGCTCATCCCCAATATCCGCAAACACTTCGTCAAAAACCGCAATGCGGGACTGGTCCGCTGCGCTGATATGAAGTCCGGATTGCGCCATCAGTGTAAATAACCCCAGTGTTTTAAGGGAGACGGTTTTTCCGCCGGTGTTTGGCCCGGTAATTACAAGCGTGTCAAATTCCTCCCCAAGCCAAATATCCACCGGAACAACGCTGCGAGGATCTAATAGCGGATGACGCCCTTTTCGAATGGAAATAATGCCCTCTTCATTGAGCTGCGGTTCTACGGCATTTTGATGGATGGAAAGCCTCGCCTTACAAAAGATAAAATCCAGCTCAAAAATGGCTGTAATATCTGCTAAAATCGGCTCTCGGTACTCACAGACATAAGCCGTCAGTTCCGCTAAAATCCGGTCGATTTCTTCTTTTTCTTTGCCCCCCAAATCGGCCAGTTCATTGGTGAGTGTAACCACCGCCATGGGTTCAATAAATAAGGTTGCGCCGGAGGAAGAAGAATCGTGTACGATTCCTTTTATTTCCGCCTTGCATTCCGCCTTTACCGGTACTACAAAACGTTCTCCCCGCATGGTAATGATCGCATCCTGCAGTGCTTTTTGGTAATGCGGAGAAGTAATGATGGAATTGAGCGTTTCCCTGATTCTGCTTTGAAGCGTTTTCATTTTTCGACGGATTTGATATAATTCCGGCGAAGCTGCGTCCGCTATATCATCTTCGCTCAAAATAGCTTCATCTATGCGCGTTTCCACCGGTCTGAGTGCCTCTAAAGACGCTGCCAGAGAAAAAACAACTCCGGAGGCCAGGCTTTTATCATCCAAAACATAATTTTTTATTCGGCGCGCCGTTTTTAACAGCCGGCTTACGCCCAGCAATTCCCTTTGATTCATTATGCCCCCGCGCTCCGCCCGCAGGAGTGCAGGCGAAACATCAGTAATTTTCATTCCGGGCGAATTTCCCCGGCGCAAAATTACCCCAACTGCCTCTGTTGTCTCGGCAAGCAGCGCCCGTGCTTCCTCCAACTGCGTCGCAGGCGCTAAATGTAATATCCTTTCCCGCACTTTTTCATTTTCCGTTAACTCTGACAGTTTCAATAAAATTTTATCAAATTCTAATGTTTGAAATACTTTTTGATTCATATTTTTCTCCATAGTTTACGCATTTTTACGCGTCATTAATTGAAAGAAAGTGAAAACAGGCCGCGCCAAACCTTACGGCAAAACGCAGCCCTCTTTTATTTTTATAGAAAAATTCCGTCCCCGTCGTCATCGTCATCGTTTGATTCATTGTTTTCTGTCCGTGCGCCGGTCTCTTCCTCTTCTTCCTTCGGTCTGCCGGCATCTTCTTCAGCAGAATCCGGTCTCGGCGCAGAAAACGAAATCGGATCATCTGACTCTGCGATGCCTTCTGCTGTGTTTCTCCTTACAGGCGGCGCGCTCGGACGGGTCCGAAGCGTCGGTGCATCCGGCAAGGACGCCGATTTAACTTCCAAAAACACCATTTGGCTCCCCTTCGGCTCTGCGCCGCTTTCAATCTTTTCTTTGAGCTCTTTGATCACTTCATCACTGACCGTAGTCAAAAAGCTGGTCGGAATTGTGAGCGCGTGATCTAGTCTTGAAAGCGCATCCTCCGTTTTTCCCAACTGATATTCCACTACCGCTGTGTCATAATATGCTTCCCGAAATACAGGCTTTTTCTCCATCAGTTTTTCCGAAAGCTCATACGCCTTTTCAAACTGTCCCAATTTTGCATAAGTCTGCATCATATTATCCATAATAACAGGATCGTCACTGTTATATTCATAAGCTTCTTCATTAAACTGCTGTGCTTTTTTCATATCTCCCTGCACAAGATAGCAAAAACCAAGGCTCCCGTAGAGCGTGGTGTTTTTATAGGTCGGGAAAATCTCTTCCAGTTCTTCCACCGCTTCATACAATCTGCCGGTTTTCATGAGCAGCATGGCATGGTTTGCCTTTGCCCGGCACCGCTCCAACGGTTTTTGTGTCCGAAATGCAAGCATGCTGTTTAAAATCTCCTCGCATTTTCCGATTCTGCCTTCACGCAAAAGATAATACGTATACGTAATTTTTTCCTCAAATTTCATACCAAATTTATACCCACGCTCAAACCAATCCATAGCTTTTATTTTTTTGCCGGCACTGTAATAGCGCATGGCAACTGCGATACAAATAGAAGTAAACCGCCGGTAAATCAATACCGCAAGAACAATCAGCGATACAAAAATTCCCGGTCCCCACCCCATTTGATAGGCTCCGAATGCAATAAAACCGCCTACAAGTACAATAATAATGTCTACCATCAAACTGCCCTCTCTTTTCTATTTATTGTATAATCCGGTATAATTCTGAGGCGCCGTCTTTTCCGACATGCTCCAACACATTTAAAACTTCTACTTTCGTTGTTTTTTCTCCGAAACGAAGCTCTAAAATATCTCCGGCTTTGACGTCATATGACGCTCTTGCAACTTTTCCGTTGACACAAACGCGGCCCTGGTCGCATGCTTCGTTTGCAACCGTACGGCGTTTAATAATTCTCGAAACTTTTAAATATTTATCTAACCGCATCATATTACCTCAATTCTTTTCTCAATTTTATCTCCATTTCTTCGGCCCGCCTTTGTTTTATCCACTGTTTGCCTTTATCATACAAAAACTTAAGAATGCAAACGCACGCAATTTCCAACACGCACAAAAACAGGCTGTTGACCGATTGTGATTCTGCCACACGGATTTTCAGTTTTAGTTCGAACCACTGAATAAACAGCGAATGGAGACCCAAAATCCACAAAGTATTTCTGCCGACATATGCTAATACTTTAGAGTACCGCAGCAGGCGCGCCAAATAAATGATCGCGACACAACCGCTTGCAGAGCAGATATAAAACAAAAAATAATTTCCAAAAACCATAGAATTGATATCCACATTCGGCGAGGCACTTCGGTTGAGCAAATTAAAGCCCACATTGCACGCCATCATCAAAACAAACCCCAGAATGGACGGAAGCTGGAACAGCGCTTTCTCGATCCGCTCTTTGTAAAACAGGTTTCCCAATGCAAAAAACACAAGACCAGTAAAAGCGACATCGAGTCCCCACGGGAGACGTATTTTAACCAGGCTGAATATAAAATATCCGATCACGGAGGATAAAAGCACCCAAACCGCTTTTGTTTTCTTTCCATACCGGTCAATAAAATACCACATGCACTGCACAATACAAATGCACGGCAGAAACCAAAGCGGCACATTAAAACGCAGCGACTGGTTATCACCCACGCCGTAAAGCATGCCTAAAAGCAGCTGCTTCGCTCCGGCAAGGTCCGGGATCATATCCCGCGCCCAGTAAAACACACCAAAGGCAATTAGGTTCATAATAATATATGGGACAAATATGCGCTTTATGAGCAGTTTTGCTAATTGCCAAAACGATGCATATTTTTCTGTCCGAAACGTGTAGCCGGACATTAAAAAGAAAATCGGCACATTTAAACAATATACAATTTTTACCCAGGTTTCCGGAAGAGGGTTATGTCCTAAAACAACCAAGAACATCGCGATCCCCTTCGCGACATCCACCCATCCGATTCTTATTTTCTCCATAATAATCCCCCGCGGGCTAGGCCCGTTTCTTGTTTCACATCATACAACAAAACCGACTTTTTTATACACTTTGTTCAAAACACGACGCGCAATCCGGTCTGCCTGCTGTGCGCCGTTCTTATAAATTTGCTCCACATACGCTTTATCTTTTGATAATTGTGCAAATTTGGTCCGAATAGGCTCCAGCGTGTCCGCAACAGTTTCGCCAACCGCCAGTTTAAAATCCCCATAGCCTTTTCCGGAAAATTCTGCCTCCGCTTCCTGGATAGATTTTCCCGTTACGGAGCAGTAAATATCAAGCAAGTTTGAAATTCCCGGTTTATCCGGACTTTTTCTGATTTCATTATCAGAATCTGTAACTGCGCGCTTAAATTTACGGATCGTATCGTCTTTGGTTTCTAACAGCTTAATAAAACCATTTGGGTTCGGGTCGGATTTTGACATTTTGTTTTCCGGCGTCTGCAGGCTCATAATTCTAGCGCCTGCCTTTGGAATATACGCTTCCGGCACAGTTAAAACATCTCCATAATGAAAATTAAACCGGTTTGCAATATTGCGTGCAAGCTCCAAATGCTGCAGCTGATCATGTCCCACCGGAACAAGATCTGCCTGGTAAACTAAAATGTCCGCCGCCATTAATACCGGATACGTAAACAGACCTGCATTGACATCATCCGCATGCTTTTTCGATTTATCTTTAAACTGCGTCATCCGCAAAAGCTCACCCATTTGTGTGTTGCATGACAGCACCCAAGAAAGCTGCGCGTGTGCCGGCACATGCGACTGAATGAACAAAATTGCCTTATCCGGGTCAATCCCGCAGGCGATGTACTGCATTAAAAGCTCAATGCTGCGGCGGCGAAGTTCCGCCGGTTCTTGGCGCACGGTAATGGCGTGCATATCCACGATGGAATAAATGCAGTTATATTCCTCCTGAAGCGCCACCCAGTTTTTAATCGCTCCCAGGTAATTGCCCAACGTAATATCCCCCGATGGCTGTACCGCAGAAAAAATGGTTTTCTTTGTTGTTTCCATGCAATTCTCCTCCACTAATTCATCTTGCTTGCTAAAAGTGCGCCCAAAATTTTAATTCCTTCCTCAATCTTATCATCTGGCATCGTAGAATAATTCAGCCGCAGGGAACTAGTGACCTGGTTAATATCTGTCATAAATGCAACCCCTGGAACATATGCTACTTTCTTCTCCACCGATTCCGCCAAAAGTTTCTGCGTGTCAATCCCATCCGGCAGCGTTGCCCAAATGAAAATACCGCCGTCCGGGTGCGTCCATGTAACACCCTTCGGGAAATATTTTTCCATGCAGGAAAGCATCCACTCACAGCGGTGTTTATAAAGCAAACGGCTGGATTCGATCCGCGCGTCCATATCATAATGATCCAGATAATAGCTTGCGATCATTTGTGCAAAAATATTGGTATGTACATCCGTCGCCTGCTTTCCTACCACAATTTTTTCCATAATTCCTTTGTCAAACACCAGATAAGCAAGCCGGAGTCCCGGAGAAAATACCTTGGAAAAAGAACCAATATAAATGACGTTTCCAGTCGTATCCATAGATTTTATTGTCGGAACGTCTTCTCCGGAAAAACGCAGTTCTCCGTATGGGTTATCCTCTAAAATCACAACATTATATTTTTGTGCCAGTTCCAGCATCCGTTTGCGCACCGCCAAACTGGTAGTTACCCCGGACGGGTTTTGAAACGTTGGGATGGTATAGATCATTTTAATATTTTTATTTTCTTTCAGCGTTTTTTCCAGCTGCTGCATATCCATTCCATCTTCGTTCATCTTTACGCCGAAAAGTTTTGCCTTATAGGTACGAAACGTATTTAAGCACCCAATAAAGCTGGGTTCTTCGCAAACCACCCCGTCCCCTTCATTCACCAGTGCTTTCGTCGCAAGATCCGCCCCTTGCTGAGAACCGCTGACAACGATCAACTCATTTTGGTCCATTTTTATATTAAATTTTTTCGTCAAACGCTCTTTGAGCTGTTCGCGCAGGCGCGGATAGCCCTCCGAAACGCTGTACTGAAGCGCAGCCGTTGGCTGATTGGTTAAAATATCCATCGCAGCCTCTCGGATTTCCTCCGCCGGAAAACTTTCCGGTGCAGGCATACCGCCTGCAAATGTAATGACTCCGGGCTGACTAGCCACTTTAAATATTTCGCGAACCGCAGAGGCTTTCACTTCCATCATGCGGTCAGAAATTAAATTTGTAAAATCCATTTTTATCTCTCCTATCTAAACGTTATTCGATATTTTTACGCACCCGAAACGCAACGCCCAGCTCTTCTGCTATTTTCCGGCACTGCGCAATGTCTTCCTCCGGTATGACATCCACCACAGATAAAACCACATGAGGAATCACCTCTTTGCACTTTTTAGCAAAGTCAATCATGGCATCAAAGCCTTCTGCCCCATAATCGCATTGGCAAAGCTTTTCATACTGTTCCCGGCTTTTTGCGTTTAAACTAATGGATACCGTATCCACAAGCCCTGCCAATTCCGGCGTAACGTCCCTTTCGTGAATGCGGTTGGCATGTCCGTTTGTATTAATCCGGATTGCGCTTTGATATGTTTTTTTTATAAATTTTGCCACCTCGATCAATACATCAAGCCGGATTGTGGGTTCTCCATATCCACAAAAAACAACTTCCCGGTATTGGGACGGATCATATCGCTTGATGTCTTCCATCACTTCCTCTGCCTCCGGCTCTTTTTCCAGCCACAAATCCAGATCTTTCGAAATTCCGCCTTCAGTATCGCGAACACAAAAAGCGCACCGGTTGGTGCAACGATTGGTCAGGTTAATATACAGCTCGTCTCCTAATACATAACAAATTGTCATTGTTCTCACTCCATTTGTTCTATCCGATTCGGAAAAAACGCTTTCCGTTTTCTGTGGTAATCCGCGCCAGCTCATCGAAGGAAATCTCTTTTAATCGTGCAATTTCTTCTGCAACATAGCGAACGCGCGAAGAATCATTGCGTTTGCCCCGGAAAGGTTCCGGCGATAGATAGGGGCTGTCCGTTTCAATCATCAGCCGCTCAAGCGGAACCGCTTTGGCCGCTTCCTTCGTTTTTGGCGCATTTTTGAAGGTCACTGGGCCTGCAAAAGACACCATCATACCCATCTGGACAACTTCTCTTGCCATCTGCGCACTTCCGGAATAGCAGTGCATAACCCCATGAAAATAACCGCACTCTTTTAAAATGGCAAGCGTGTCCGCATGCGCATCCCGGTCATGAACGATAAACGGCATGGAAAGTTCCTGCGCCAATCTGAGCTGGCGCTCAAACCATCGCCGCTGCACCTCTTTCGGCGCGCCGTTATTGTGGTAGTCCAAACCGATTTCGCCGATGGCTACCACTTTATCCCGCCGGGCATATTCTGCCAGGGTTTCCATATCCTTCTCGCAAAGCGTCCCGGTTTCATCCGGATGGACGCCGACAGCGGCATAAATAAAGTCATACTGCTCCGCCAAACTTACGCTTGTCCTGCAGGAATCCATATCTGCGCCGACATTTACTAAAAGGCGTACACCCTGTTTGGGAAGAGCGGCAATTACGCTCTCTCTGTCTTCATCAAAACGCGCATCATCCAAATGCGCGTGCGTATCAAATAACAACTGTGCTGCACCTTCCTTTTATCATAAAACCGCCGCTTTTCGGCAAGTCATTTTTCTGTTATACTGTTTCCATATGTATCTAACAATATCCTTTGTCCTGCGGCAAGTTTTCACCTGCCGCCGCCAAAACGGCAAGCTGGTCACACCGTTCATTCTCCGGATGCCCGCTATGGCCTTTTACCCAATGAAATTTAACTTCGTGCTCCTCCATCAAAACCAAAAGGCGCTCCCAGAGATCAGCATTGAGCGCCGGCTCTTTTGGGGTACGCATCCAGCCCTTTGCCTCCCATTTGTATACCCAGCCTTTTTCTATTGCATCGACCACATATTTGCTGTCAGAGTATACCTCTACCCGGCACGGTTCAAGCAAAGCCTCAAGCCCTGCAATGACTGCTAAAATTTCCATTCGGTTATTGGTAGTGAGGTGATAGCCGGCAGAAAGTTCCTTCGTTTTCCCTTTATACCGCAAAATTGCTCCATAGCCGCCATTTCCGGGATTTCCGCTGCATGCCCCGTCCGTGTATAATTCTACGGTTTTTAAATTATGCTCCGCCATGCTCAAGCTCCTCTTCTGTCATTTTCACCAGTTCGGATATAACCTGCTCACAATCCTTTTCTGAAACAAAAGCTGCCGCATTTTTGTGCCCGCCGCCGCCAAAACGGCTCGCTATTTTGGATAAATCCAGCACTTCCCGCCCTCTTAAACTGTATTTGAGACCTTTTTCCACATTATCCTTTACTAAAACGCTTAGCAAAACGCCGTCAATGCCAACCGGCATATTCGGCAGTTCTTCAATGTCTTCATGCTTAATGCCATATTCTTCTAAAAACGCGTCCGGGCAGCGCAAAACAGCAACCCTGCCGTCACAATAGCGTTCAATCCGTTCTGCTGCTGCTCCCATAAACCGGAATTTTTCCAGCTTAACCGTGTCATACAGCGCGCGGGTAATTTTCCTTGCATCCAGTCCCTGGCGGATTAAGTCAGCAGCCACCATAAATGTGTTTTCCGATACGTTGGAATATTTAAAATGACCGGTGTCCGTAGACAATCCGGTATAAATCCCTATCCGCGCTTCCATCGGAAACTCATCCATCATTCTTTTTGCCATCTGATGAATCAATTCTGCCGTGGCAGCCGCTTGCGGTTTGCAATAATACACATCGCCAAAGGGAGCATTGGAAAGATGATGGTCAATGCAAAGCTTTGTGGGAATCTGTAAATACATTGCCGCGAGATGTCCCAATCTGCCCGCCGCACCACAATCCACCGCAAGGGCAACCTCCGCATCTGTTTCTGCGTCTTCTTCCCAAAGGCGGTAGCCGCTGTCTAAATAAGAATATTTCTCCGGCATGGGCTCAAGCAGCCACACTTCTGCCAAAATGCCCTTTTCCTTTAAAACAGCCTTGGACGCAAAGGCAGAACCCAGCGCGTCTCCGTCTGGGTTCATGTGGGTAAAAATCGCCACATGCTTTGCGTCCAACAATTTTTGTACAATTGTATTTAATTCATCCATTATCCATCATTCCTTTCCCTTTGGCGCGTACGGTTTAACAATTCATTAATGTGCGCGCCATGTTCTATGGAATGGTCTAGGGAAAATTGGATCTGAGGTGTTATGCGCAAATTCATCCTTTGGCTGACTTCGCGGCGCACAAAACCCGCCGCCGCTTTTAAGCCCTTTAGTGCCTCTTGCTGAACGGTTTCATCCCCCAGCACACTGACGTAAATCTTTGCATAACGAAGATCTTGTGTTACTTCCGCTGCAACCACACTTGTCATCAGCGGAACACGCGGATCTTTTAACTCCCGC
The DNA here is from genome assembly GCA_949299615.1 of uncultured Eubacteriales bacterium. Classification (GTDB taxonomy): domain Bacteria; phylum Bacillota; class Clostridia; order UBA1381; family UBA9506; genus RGIG1666. Next base: position 31,199 of record CASGBM010000022.1, read on the forward strand.
AGAATATCGCCCATTTCCCGTTTCATTTCTTCATTGATCCGATTGATTCGATTTGCCGCCACAGCGTTTCTCCTCCTTTTGCCTATTTTGACGGCAAACGTTCTCCGCCAAACGGTATTTTCTATTTAATGACTGCTGAACAATTCTGAAACGCAGCCGCATAGCGGTTTGTAAGCGTTTCAGAATTGTTTAGGTGCAAGGTTTTTGTGCTTTTTT
>CASGBM010000023.1 GCA_949299615.1 uncultured Eubacteriales bacterium
AATGCAGCGTATCCGGGCAGAAAAAGAAAGACTGGAGCAGAAAGTGATCCCGCCGGATCAGACGGTAAATAATTTTCTGCAAAAACACCATTCTGCCGTGATTCATACGGGAATTAAGCTTGCGGAGCTTTTAAGACGGCCGGAACTCAATTACCGCCTGCTCGCAGAGATTGACCCAGAAAGACCGGATTTAAACCGGTTTGAAGCAGAGCAGGTAGAGATTCAGATAAAATATGAGGGATATATCGTCCGTCAGAAAAAACAGGTGGAACAGTTTCAAAAGCTGGAGGATAAAACCATCCCGCAGGATATTCAGTATGAGGGGATTGACGGTCTGCGGCTGGAGGCGCGACAAAAGCTCAGCACAGTGCGTCCTTTGTCAGTAGGACAGGCAAGCCGAATTTCCGGTGTGAGTCCGGCGGACGTATCGGTGCTGCTGATTTATTTAGAACAGCAGAAAATGAAAAGAAAGCAGGTGGAGAACGCAGATGCTTAAAAGCATGACGGGTTATGGAAGGTTTGAGCAGACGGATGATGTCAGGAAAATTGTGATTGATATTCGTTCTGTCAATCACCGCTACAGCGACGTTGCCATTAAACTTCCTCGTGCATATGGCTATTTAGAAGATAAAATTCGGGAATACGTTTTAGGAAAAATATCCCGCGGCAAGGTGGATGTATTTTTATATATTGAAAATTACACCAATGATGACAAGGCCGTGCTGCTCGATGAAGCACTTTGTATGAATTATTTTGATTTGCTCAGGCAGATGAGAGATCAATGCGGAATCAAACAGGAAATTACCGTATCGGATTTGGCGCGGTTTTCAGATATTTTTATTACCAAACAGCAGGAGGAAGATAAAGACCAGGTATGGCAAAGGATTCTTTCCTGCTTGGAGCCTGCCATGCAGGATTTTCTGGCAATGCGATGCCGCGAAGGGGAGAGAATGCGGCGAGACCTTTTGGAAAAAGCAGAAAACATTCGCAAACTGACGGAGCAGATTGAGATTTTAGCACCCAAGGTGGTAGAAGATTATGCGGTAAAGTTAAGGGATCGCATGAAGGAGCTTTTGGGTGACTTTCAGGCAGATGAAGGACGAATTTTAACCGAAGTTGGAATTTTGGCCGACCGGGTGTGCATCAGTGAAGAATTGGTCCGTCTCAAAAGCCATTTTGTCGAATTGGGAGAAATTTTATCACAGGATGAGCCTGTCGGGCGGAAATTGGATTTTTTGGTGCAGGAACTAAACCGGGAAACCAATACCATCGGTTCCAAAGCCAATGATAAAGAAATTACAAAATTGGTTGTGGAGATGAAGTCTGAGATTGAAAAACTGCGTGAGCAGATTCAAAATATTGAGTAGGAGGAGTTTTTTGTGAAACTCATAAATATTGGATTTGGGAATATTATTTCAGCCAACCGCCTTGTTGCCATTGTCAGCCCGGAATCCGCGCCGATCAAACGGATTATACAAGATGCGCGAGACCGCGGCATGCTGATTGATGCAACTTATGGCCGGCGTACGCGTGCTGTGATTATAATGGACAGTGATCATATTATTTTGTCTGCTGTGCAGCCGGTTACGGTAGCGCATCGGCTGGATGATTCAGATATGCTTGAAGACGATGAGGAGGACGAGGAAAATGAAAGCGAACAGTAAGGGGCTCCTCTTGGTTGTCTCCGGGCCGTCCGGCGCCGGAAAAGGCACGGTTTGCGCTGAGTTTTTAAAACGCAATCCGGATACTTTTTTGTCGATATCCGCTACAACACGCAAACCGCGCGAGGGAGAAAAAGATGGAGAAAACTACTATTTCATTTCCGAACAGCAGTTTAAGGATAAAATTGCGGCAGACGGTTTTATAGAATGGGCATGTTTTTGCGGCAATTACTACGGTACGCCGAGGGACAAGGTGGAAGAGATGCTGGAAAGCGGCAGGGATGTTATTTTAGAAATTGAAGTGCAGGGCGCTATGAAAGTGCGCAGCGAGTATCCGGAAGCCGTGTTTTTATTTGTTGTACCGCCGTCTATGCAGGAGCTGAAAAACCGTTTGGTCGGACGCGGAACCGAGCAGGAGGATGTGATTGCAAAACGGCTGGAAACAGCAGTTTGGGAGCTTTCGAATACTTTTAAATATAATTACATAATATTAAATGATAACTTAGAAGATGCGGTAAGCCGTTTTTCTGCGATTGTAACAGCGGAAAAAGCGCGTGTTGCGCGCAATCGAGAGTTCATTCAAAGTTTTTCATAAAATAAACAAGAGAGGAATTGTTGCGATATGATGTTATACCCTTCGATTATTGATTTGATGGAAAAAGCAGGAAACCGATACAGCCTTGTAATTGCTGCGGCAAAAAGGGCAAGGCAGATTTCGGAAGAAGCATTTGAAAAAACAGAAGTAAGCTTAGATGGCGCACGCAGCATTACCCAGGCGGTAAATGAAATTGCTTCCGGAGAAGTAGAAATTATTCCGTCGGAAAACAATGAGACGGTGGAAGAAGAGGAGCAAGCGCCGCAGCAAGAAGAGCAGGTGATCAATTGAGCTGCAAGATCGGGTTTGTTTCACTGGGCTGTCCTAAAAACCTGGTAGATACGGAGGTTATGCTTGGGATTCTCGGTGAGGAGGGATACGAAATTGTTTCGGAGCCTTCGGAGGCGGATGTTATTGTGGTAAACACATGTGCCTTTATCGAATCAGCCCAGGAAGAATCTATTCAAACAATTTTAGAAATGGCGGAGTATAAAAAAGAAAATTGCAGGCTTTTAATTGTGTGCGGCTGTTTGGCAGAACGCTACCGCGATGAGGTTTTAAAAGAAATTCCCGAAGCCGACGCGGTGGTCGGGACCGGAGATTATTCTCAAATAGCGGAAGTAATTAAGCAGGCATTTTCAGGGAAACAGCCAGTTTTATATGGGCACATGAACCGTCCGGAACCCGAAGGGGTGCCGCGCGTTGTGAGTACAGGAGGCGCCAGCGCATACTTAAAAATTGCGGATGGATGCGACAACCGCTGCACATATTGTATCATTCCCAAGCTGAGGGGAAAATACCGCAGCCGAAAAATGGAGGACATTATATCCGAAGCGGAAGCGCTTGCGGCTGATGGGGTAAAGGAAATTATTGTGATAGCACAAGATACCACGCGCTATGGAATTGATTTATATGGTGCTTATTGCCTTCCGGAGCTGTTGAGAAAACTGTGCCGGATTGAGGGGATCCATTGGGTTAGGGTTCATTATCTATATCCGGAAGTGATTACGGAAGAGTTGATTGCCGCATTTTGCGAGGAAGACAAAATCGTAAAATATATGGATATTCCGATCCAGCACTGCAATGATGAAATTTTAAAACGGATGGGGCGGCATGGATCAAAGCAGGAGCTTTGCAGTTTAATTGGCAAGCTTCGCAGCAGGATCCCAAACTTGGTCATCCGAACAACTGTCATCGCTGGATTTCCCGGTGAGACGCAGGAGCAGTTTGAAGAACTTTTGCAGTTTGTCAAAGAAATGGAATTTGAGCGCTTAGGTGCTTTTGCTTATTCCCAGGAAGAGGATACACCGGCGGCAAAACTGCCAGGACAGCTGAGCCAAGCCGTAAAAGAGAACCGGGCGGAGCAGATTATGCAGGCACAAAAGAGAATATCCAGAAAACATCAAAAAAACATGCTGGGGAAACAATTAAAAGTGCTGACAGAAGGATACAATTTGGAAAATTTAATGTATTTTGGACGCAGTTATGCAGATTCTATTGACATTGACGCTACGGTTTACTTTGCTGCGGAAGAAGAAGTAGAGCTAGGCAGTTTTGTGACGGTGACCATTTTAGATGCAGATGATTATGATTTAACAGGGAAAATGGAGAATCCGAATTAGAAATGAGGGGATATTTTGAATACGCCGAACAAATTAACAATTTTGCGGGTTATTTTAATCCCCGCATTTATGGTTTTTGCACTCTATCCCGCGTTAGTGCCGTATGCGAATATCATTGCCTTGGGCATTTTTGTACTGGCTTTTTTTACCGATATGCTGGATGGATATTTAGCCCGAAAAAATAAACAGATAACGAATTTTGGGAAGATTATGGATCCGCTTGCGGATAAACTTTTAGTCACTGCCGCACTGCTCTGTTTGGTGTCGGCAGAAGTGGTTTCTGCCTGGGCGGCAGTAATTATATTGGCGAGAGAATTTATCATCTCCGGGATACGGATTGCTGCGGCTGCCGAAGGAAAAGTGATTGCCGCCAGCGTGTGGGGAAAAATGAAAACCATTTGGCAGTTTGTTGCGCTGTCACTTGCCCTTTTATTCTTTGAGGCCAATTGGGTTGTTACCGCAGCCGTTTGGATCGCGGTTGTGCTGACAGTAATTTCGGGTGTGGATTATTTAAGAAAAAATGCAAAACATTTGTCAATGAACTAAAAAATGAACGGCGCCTGAGAATAAAAACACACCGTCCTGCACAGAGGCAGGGCTGTGTGTTTTTATCTGGAAAATACTTCTTCAATTAAGCATTGTTGCAAAATGAAAATAGTTGTTTTTCAAGCGCTGCACAAAAATTTATGTCATTGGGATACCTTTTTTTTTCTGATCCTTCTGTTTTTTGATTACCTTCAGCCGGGTAAACTCTTCCCGCTCTTTTTCATCTAAAACATCCTGAATATTTTTAACCATTTCTTCATAGCGTGGGATCATAACATTTTTAAGAGAGTTTGCGCGCTTTTGCGTTTTGCTGATGTTGATCGCAAGACGATAGACAGAGGTTTGAATTTCTGCTAGATCCATCGTCAGTTCTTTTACCTTTAAAAATTTTACATATGCCTCATCAAGTGCCGAATTGGTGCGCGTAAATCCATAAGGCGGCGTAGGTTCCTGCTTTTCGTATTTCACAACCGGCAGCTCAACCCCCATAACGCTGCGAAACCGGATTTTAATGTTTTCCTCAATCGGCACAGCGCGGCCCAATTGCTCAACTGTGCTGATCCCCATGGTGACATTAGCAAACTGAAGCGCTTGATATGCCTCGGAAAAGGTTGAACTGATCTTTTCTTGAATCTCTTTTGCCTTTTCAATCAAATCCATCATTTCACGGACTAAAATGTTACGCTTTCGGTCCAGAAGATCATATCCCTGTTTGCTCAAAGCCAGGGTATTTTTGGCGAGCATTAAATTCCCTTTTGTGGGGAACAGTGTTTCAGCCATGAGACCGCCTCCTGTATCAAACAGCCTCGTTTTGAGGCTTGTAATATTTATCTAAAATTTCAGAATCAATCCGGTCGAGTTCTTCGCGCGGAAGCATGGACAGCAGACTCCAGCCAAGCGACAAAGTTGTCCCAATCGGGCGGTTTTCATTTTTTCCCTGGTTTAAGAAAAGCGTTTCAAATTTACGGCCGAATTCCAAATATAGGCGATCCAGCGGTGATAGCTCGTCTTCGCCGATAACTGAAGCGAGAGAACGGACGTCCTGCACTTTGGCATAAGAGGCAAACAGCTGATTGGCAAGATCCGGATGATCCTCCCGCGTGTAGCCTTCGCCGATGCCGTCTTTCATCAGACGGGATAAGGATGGCAGCACGGAGACCGGCGGGTAAACCCCTTTTTGGCTGAGTGCGCGGTCCAAAACAATTTGCCCTTCTGTGATATATCCCGTTAAATCCGGAATCGGATGCGTAATGTCATCGTTTGGCATAGAAAGAATCGGGATCTGTGTCACAGAGCCGGTGGACGAATGAATCATGCCGGCACGTTCAAATAAAGAGGCAAGGTCGCTGTACAAATATCCCGGGAACCCTTTTCTTGATGGGATTTCACCTTTGGAGGAAGAAATTTCCCGAAGTGCCTCCGCATAAGCCGTCATGTCAGTTAAAATAACCAGAATATGCATATTATGTTCATAAGCCAAATATTCTGCTGCAGTCAGAGCCGCACGAGGGGTAATGATACGCTCTGCAACCGGATCGTTTGATAGGTTTAAAAACATTACAACACGGTCTAATACGCCGCTTTCTTCAAAAGAACGGCGGAAAAAGTCTGCGACATCATTTTTCACGCCCATTGCGGCAAAAACGACAGCAAACTGTGTGTCGCTTTCTCCGGCAAGCTGTGCCTGGCGGACAATTTGAACCGCAAGATTATCCTGAGGGAGTCCGTTTCCGGAAAAAATGGGCAGTTTTTGTCCGCGGATCAGCGTTGTCAGGCAATCAATGGATGATATCCCTGTCTGAATAAAGTCACGGGGATATTCGCGGGAAACGGGGTTAATTGGTTTTCCGTTAATATCCGCCTTTTTTTCGGGGAAAATTTCACCCAACCCGTCAATTGGGCGACCGCTGCCGTTAAAAGTGCGCCCCAGGATTTCTTTGGAAAGAGGCAGCATCATGGGTTTTCCCGTCAGCGTGGTTTTTGTATTGGTCAAAGACATCTCCGAAGTGTTTTCAAAAACCTGGACAACAACAGATTTTCCACTGATTTCAATAATTTTTCCGGTGCGCATTTTCCCGTTGAGCTGAATGGTTACCACTTCTTCGTAAGAGGGATTTTCTATCCCGTCTAGTATTACAAGCGGACCGCTGATTTCGCGCAGTCCCAAATATTCTAATGCCATATGCAATTTACCTCCGTTTGAAAACTGGAACAAGTCTTACTGCTGATTTTGTATAATTTGAGCACACAGCCGATCAATTTTGTGTTTGTATTCTTCAAACTTTTCCAATTCGTCATTGCCGATATCATACTTTAATTTGATGGTGTCTTCAAAAATATTGGTTTCTCTCAGCTGGGAAATTGGTATTTGTTTTGATATAACTTCTTTCGCTTTTTTTCTCAGGTAAAGAACCAATTCCATCATTTTAAACTGTTTTGTAAGAGGAACATACGTATCACTCTTATGGTATGCGTTTTGCTGCAAAAATCCAAGCCGTATAATTTTGGCAATGTCAAGAACCAGCTTCTGCTCGTCGTGGAGAACGTCAGACCCAATCAATTTGACAATTTCCATCAGTTGGCTTTCTTCCTGCAATATAGAAACAATTTCAGCACGGTATTTTAAAAAGTTTTCATCTACATTTTCCTCATACCATGTATACAAATCATCAATGTACTCACTGTAACTGGTAAGCCAGTTAATAGCAGGGTAGTGGCGCGAATATGCAAGCTGGCGGTCAAGCGCCCAAAAGCAGCGGACAAAACGTTTGGTGTTTTGTGTAACGGGCTCGGAAAAATCGCCGCCCTGCGGAGAAACAGCGCCGATAATGGTTACAGAGCCTTCCGTTCCATTTAAATTTTCTACATAGCCGGCTCTTTCATAAAACCCGGAAAGACGGGAGGATAAGTATGCAGGAAAGCCTTCTTCTGCGGGCATCTCTTCCAAACGTCCCGAGATTTCACGCAGTGCCTCTGCCCAACGGGAAGTGGAGTCTGCCATAATTGCCACATGATAACCCATGTCCCGGTAATATTCTGCCAATGTGATTCCTGTATAAATGGATGCTTCACGCGCGGCAACCGGCATATTGGAAGTATTTGCAATCAATACGGTCCGATCCATCAGGGGACGGCCGGATTTTGGATCAACCAATTTCGAGAAGTCTTCCAAAACCTGTGTCATTTCATTTCCGCGCTCTCCGCAGCCAATGTAGACAATAATGTCCGCATCGCACCATTTTGCCAGCTGATGCTGCGTCATGGTTTTGCCTGTACCAAAACCACCGGGGATAGCAGCAGTTCCGCCCTTCGCAATAGGGAGAAGCGTGTCAATAATACGCTGCCCCGTAATCAAGGGACGGGATATGGGTTTGCGTTCACGGACTGTGCGCGGGGTACGGATCGGCCAGGTCTGGACCATTCCGATGTCAACAATGCTGCCCTTATCTGTTCGAATCTTGACTAAAGTATCCTGCGCAGAGTATGCTCCGTCCGGAACGGTTTCTTCAATTGTCCCGTTGATTCCGGCTGGAACCATAACTTTATGAACCACCAAAGAGGTTTCCGGCAAGGTTGCTATAATACTGCCGGCGCTAACAGAATCGCCCTGCTTACAGCACATGCTTACGTTCCATTTTTTTTGCAAGTCAATGGCAGAGGTATGAATCCCCCGATCTAGAAAAGCGCCGCTTTTCTGTTCGAGGTCTTTGAGCGGGCGTTCAATTCCGTCAAAAATGTTGCCAATGATGCCCGGTCCCAAAGTGACGGACATGGGCATGCCCAAAGATTCCACCGGCTCGTTGGTGTGCAGTCCCGTTGTAGATTCATAAACTTGGACAATGGTATGATCGCTCTCTACCCCAATTACTTCCCCAATTAAACCTTCCTCGCCAACTTTGACCATCTGCATCATGCCGAAATCGCTGCTGCCCTTTACGTGGACAACAGGACCGTTAATTCCGTATATATAACCTTTTACAGTTGTTGCCATATGTTAGTCTACCTTTCTTTCGGCGGAAAATCCGCCGGCAATTTGAAAAACGATTATAAAACCAGCCCGCTTGTGGTTAAAAAGTTTTGTTTTTGTTCTGATAGGCGGGCGGCTATGGTGTTGTCAGCAATCTGGTTTGTCTGCGGCTGCAAAATACGCGCGCCGCCGATGATATCATCCGTTTCGTCCAAAACAACAAAATCCAAATCGCGGAATTTTTTCTTTAAGGAAGGAAGCCGCTTTTCATCAGAATGATCAATAAATACCGTTTTTGGACCTTTGCCAAAAAAATCGTCTGCTTGGCGAATGGTTTGTTCTAAAAACGCATCATATTCATCTGTTTCTTTAAAGTGCATAATTTTTGCTATTACTTCATCAAATATTTCTTTCATTAAGGCTTCTCTTTGGATCAAGAGGTCTTTTTTCACCTGTATTTGCAATTTAGAAACAGACTCATTTGCTTGCCTTTGAATGGTGACAAGTTGTTTTTGTATTTCTTTATAAGCGCGTTCCAAGCATTGATTCTCATATAATTCAACTTTTTCTTTCGCATCCTGCCTAGCTTGATCTATCATTTCATTGCTTTGTTTTTGTGCCTGCGAAAAAACTAGTTGAGAAAAATGCTGAAGTTTTTCTTCGGTTGTCAGCACATTTCATACCTCCCAAACAGTATTGAAAAAATACCGTTAAATTTTAATTCCTACCGCCTCGCGGACATATTCCGCAATGGCGGCAGATAAAGTATCAGAACCGTGGCGATCCGGGATTTCAACAATCAGCGGCGTTTTATTTGTCAGCTTGATGTCGTGAAAAAGCTCAGGATAGCTGGTTGACAGCTTTTCAGCTACCAATAAAATTCCTATTTCGCGGTCAGAAACTGCCGTCTCCAGCGCCTGTTTTACTTCTTCATATGTGTGAACCACCACACCGTCAACACCGGCAAGACGCATACCGCGCTGTGTGTCGATGTTGTCGCTGAGCAGATACATTTTCATACATTCCACCTCTGTGTGCCGGCTATGGGGTCGGCGGCAGCCAAGAACCATGGTGCGCCGAGCCGGGCAAACGAATCATTATTTTAAATTTGGACTTATAGTTTGGCAAGAATACTGAAAGAAACAAGCAAACCATATAAAGCAATACCTTCTGCCAGCGCAACGAAAATCAGGGATTTTCCCATCAGTTTCGGATCTTCGCTAATTGCTCCCAAAGCTGTAGAGCTTGCAGCGGCAACCGCGATTCCGGCGCCGATAGTGGAAAGCCCCGTAACCAATGCGGCCGCTAAATATCCCAGCCCGCTGCCAACGCCAACTGTCGGCGCAGCCGTTTCGCCGGCGGCAGAAACGCCGTTGGCAAAAAGTACGAGTGTAGATACAGCAAGGGTACTGAAAAAGCTTGCGATATTTGTAATAAGCATGGCCTTGCCACGTTTTGCAGATCGTTTCCCTAAAAAATAGACTCCAAACGGAACTATAATGCTCAGCGCTAACAATACAGAAATAATTTTCACTACCATGTTACATTCCTCCAAAATTAATGTTTTATTTTATTTTTTACTTCGACAAGGTTCGGTTTTGATCTTTTATACTGATAAATTCTCTGCCGTCACCGGTGTAGTAACGGGAGAACATTTCATAAAATTCTAGACGCAGGGATTGAATCCCGACAACAAGTCCCTCCAATGCAATAACCAAAATATTTCCCAAAATCATAATAACGATGCTCATAAAACCCGAGGTCATACCTGCTAAAATAAATACCACGCTCATCATACTGCCATGTCCCAAGGCAAAAGCGCCTAAACGGACAAAGGAAATCGTATTGGTTGCAAATGAAAGCACGATTTCAAATAATTCAAAAAAGGATTCTAAAATAAACTCTCCGATTTTTTTCGGCTTCCAGTCTGGTTTCCCTTCCACAAGCCCTGACAGAGGTTCTTTTAGAAATATAAGCAGCAGCGGCAGGACAATACCAATTAAAATGACAGGCAACGTAGAAATTCCGAGTGGGAAAAACATATCTACAGCCACCAAAATGACGGAACAGTAAAAGAGAATTCCCGCAAGACCGTTCTGGTCAAACAGCATTCTGCCCCATTGCCTGTTTTTCAGTGCATTTATGATATTGACAATCATGGCGATTAAAATAATAACCACACCCAAGGCAACTGTTGCAATCAAAATGGTGTTGATCTCTGTCATGGGGTTAATAATAGCCAGCGGTTTGGTAAATGGAATTTGACGCAGAATTTCCTCGTTCCCGAAAATACTGCCATATAAAAGCCCGAACACCATAGAACAGAATCCTGCCAAAGAAACAATTCCGCCCAAATCCATTTTTTTAATTTTATAAAACAGAAAACCTCCGATTAGGAGAATCAATCCATGCCCAAAATCGCCAAACATGATGCCGAACATCAGCACATAGGTAACGGCAAGCAGTGGAGTAGGATCTATCTCTGTATAAGAGGGGAGCCCATACATTTTAACAAACATTTCAAACGGTTTGAAAAGACCGGGATTTTTCAGCTTGATCGGCGGGGACGCCTTTTTAATAATACTTGGCTCCTCTTCTACGAGAAGAATGTTTTTTTCATCAGACAGCATTTTTTCAATTCGCGCTGCTTCAGAGTTTGATACCCATCCGACAATATAAAAGGATTCCCGGGTGTGGGCCGCATATTTTCGGATAAAGGCTAGCCGCGCATAGGTTTGCAGCCCCGCATAAAGGGCTTTTAATTCCGTTTCATATTTTTCAATAATGGATTTTGCTTGGCCTGTAAGCTCATTCTGTTGACGCTCAAGCGCTTTTTGTTCCTCTTTAAAATGTTCATAAGCTTCTGCCGGGGAGCCGTGCGATTCGCCCGAAATTATAATCCGTTCAAAATATAAGGAAGAAAAAATTCCGTCAATTTTTTCTTCAAATTCTGCCGGCATAAAGTAGATTCCGTAAACATAATCCTGATCTACTTCCCCTTCCAGGAAAAAGGCATCAATATCCTGTAGGTAGCTCATTAGTTTTTTGTACCCAGCTTTTGGCAGACGGCCGAACCGAAACTTTATGAAACGGAAGCGAAAGATTTGATCCAGATCCACGTTCAAGGCCTGCATATGTTCCAACTGTTTTAAAATTTGAGAATTTTGATCCATCTGTGCTGCAATTTCATCCTGTTGTGCTTTGTTGGAGGCAAGCTCATTTTCAACAGTCTGAATCAGCGCCAAGGAATCATCATTGATCGCCGCACCGGTAGAAGAAGGTATAGAGGCGGGATCGATGTCTGCTTGCTGGAAAAAGGATTCCATTTTTGCCAGAGGCTCGCTATAGCTGTTTTCCTCTGAAAACGGATACAGTCCGCGCACGTTATTTAGCAGAGCCACAGCATTTTCAATATGGATATCACAATCCAGCAGATAGTCGGTTATCACCCGGTCAAAGTCCTGTAATGGTCCGACTACGCTAACTAATTTCATTTTCTGTATTGCCATTTACTCAACTCCTAAAAGGTAATCATCATTCATTATCAGCTGCCGGTTTTTGCAGATTGTTCTTTTAGGCTGAATCCTATAATGTATGTCATGATTTTGTCTGGTTCAAGCCCATAGCGAATCCCTTCGATAATGGAAATTATATTTTGAATTTCTATTTCTTTAAAATGAAGATAGGACACTGCGGCTTCAATGGAATAAGGATATTGTTTGACGGCTTTTTTATGCATATCATAAACAAAAGAGATATAATTGCGGTCATAAAATCCATCTTCCCGATCAGAAAATATCCGCCGGTATGGAGTTTTTCTAACTCGCAAAAGAAAATCATCTACTCCGGACGTTTCCACCAGCTCAATAATATCTTTTTTCGCTAACTTATATTTATTTGGAATAAGCAGAGAATAGATTAATTCAGATGGCATATTAAAGTATTTTTTGCAGCGGTAAATCCACAAAAGATTCAGCGCGTCAATTTCACTGCCCACCGTTATGGTCATAACTTCCCGATCTTCTTTGTCCTTCAATTCGTCTCTTAGTTTTTCAACCATGTTATAATAATACATGTCCAACGTCATTTCTACACTGGATAGGTTCTGGTGCTCCTGTAAAGAAAGCAAAGGAGATATGACTGCCTCGTACCGAGAACCGGATAAATTTTCCAAAAACTCTTTAATGTTTTTTGACAAAACCAGTTTTTCCAAATCAATGGTAAAATGTTTTATTAAAAAATCCGGGACAGCGTGAATCCATTCGTTGGGTTCTTCATTATTCAGCCTGCGTAAGATGATTTTAAGAAGTTCTATTTCGGCTTTGATATAAACATACGTATAAAAATGTTTGTTTTCGTTGTTATCAAAGCGATAGAGCTTGATGGTATTTTCCAGCGAAACTCTTCGCATAAGCCGTTCCAGCTCGCCGCGGTGAATGTCATTCTCATTTACATCAGACAGCGCCTGCTGATAGGAAGTTTCATTCTTTAAATAGGCGGCAGCTTCGGTAACGGATTTCTTATGGATAAGTTCTAAATAATCCATTCGGCTCAAAAGCCCGCGTTTCATTACGCTAACTTTTGCTAAAATGGCGCCGTATTTCGTTAAATCAGATAAAACAATCATCCTTTTCACCGCCCGATGATATTTTCATAAATTTCATTGACCCAGTCATTTTTTTTCTGCTGATAGCGGCCGTTTAAAGTTTGTGTTTTTTTCTTATTTTCTGCTTCGATTTCTGCAATCTTTTTGCTTGCAAGCTCCTGCTCATTTTTGGTAAGCAGGTCGAGGCGTTTTTGCCGCCGCGAACAAATGTCTTGTTCAATTTTCTTGCAGTCTTCCTCCGTTTGAGCTAAAATTTCTTCCTGTTTTGCCTTGGCGTCTTTAATTATTTCCTGCGCTTTGTCTTCAATAGAAATAATTTGGTTGACGATGCTATCCATTTTATTTCACCAACCTTTCGCAATTTGTTAATTTCTTAAGCTGTGAATCGGAGCGGGGATCCTTCCGCCGCGATGAATAAAATCACAGCTGGAGCGTTCGTTTACCGCCATTACCGGTCCCGAACCGAGCAGGCCGCCGAACTCAACGACGTCGCCGACTTTTTTGCCGGGCGCCGGTATGAGCCGGACAGCAGTGGTTTTATTGTTTACCATTCCAATTGCCGCCTCATCGGCAATGATGGCAGATAAGGTTTCCGCACTGGTATCCCCCGGGACACAAATCATATCTAAGCCAACAGAACAAACGCATGTCATAGCTTCCAGTTTTTCCAAAGAAAGAGCACCGGATTGCGCGGCGGCAATCATGCCGGCATCTTCGCTGACGGGGATAAATGCGCCGGACAGACCTCCAACATAAGAAGTGGCCATAACGCCGCCTTTTTTTACCGCATCATTTAAAAGAGCAAGGGCGGCGGTTGTTCCATGCGTACCGCATTGTTCCAGTCCCATCTCTTCCAGAATATATGCGACAGAGTCTCCGACAGCGGGCGTGGGCGCTAAGGACAGATCCACAATGCCAAAAGGGACACCAAGCCTGCGGGAAGCTTCCTGAGCAACCAGCTGCCCCATACGCGTAATTTTAAATGCCGTGTTCTTTATCGTGTCCGCAACAGTCCCAAAATCGGCTCCGTGGACTTTTTCCAATGCGCATTTTACAACGCCGGGACCGGACACGCCGACATTAATTACGGCGTCGGGTTCACCAACACCGTGAAAAGCACCCGCCATAAAGGGATTGTCTTCTACCGCATTGCAAAATACCACCAGTTTTGCACATCCGAAACCGTCTGAGTCTGCCGTAAGGGCGGCCGTGTGTTTAATAATTTGCCCCATTTTCTTTACGGCATCCATATTCAGCCCGGCTTTGGTTGTGCCGACATTTACGCTGGAGCATAGTTTGTCGGTTGCCGCCAAAGCTTCGGGGATAGAGTCAATTAACAGACAATCGCCCCGGGTCGCTCCTTTATGTACCAAAGCGGAAAATCCGCCGATAAAATCAACGCCTGTCGTTTTTGCTGCTCGGTCAAGCGCCAGCGCGATCTTTACAAAAGATTCAGAATTTTTAATGCTTTCGCAAACCAAAGCGGCAGGTGTAACAGAAATCCGCTTATTGATAATAGGGATTCCAAATTCTGTTTCAATGTCTGAGGCAGTTTTCACGAGGTTTTCCGCCTGCCGTGTAATTTTATCATAAATTCTGGTACAGACGGTATCCATGTCATTTGCGGCACAGGATAAAAGAGAGATTCCCATTGTAACAGTCCGCACATCCAGATGTTCTTCGCTGATCATTTTAATGGTTTCCATGATCTCCATCGTGTTTATCATCGCAATCCCTCCTAAATCCTGTGCATGGAATTAAAAAGGTCTTCATGCTGGATGTGGATGGTAAGCCCCAGAGCATTTCCTAAGTCGGACAAGGTGTCAGACAGTGCAGAAAAGGCAATGGCGGCTTCTGAAACATCTACCAGCATGATCATGGTAAACATGTCCTGCATAATCGTCTGAGAAATATCTAAAATATTGACGCGGTTTTCAGAGAGTACGCGGCTGACCTCGGCAATGATGCCAACCTTATCCTTCCCAACCACGGTGATCACTGCTCTCATAGAATACCTCCGATTTCTTCCATTATTTTTTCCTATTTAATTATACCATCATAACGACTCTATCATTCTACACCAAAATGCAAGAAAAAGCTAGTAGAAAATTAAATAAATTTTAGTATTTTATTTTCCGGTCGTTTGTAGTATAATGATAATTGAGCATTTCGGCGAAAGTAAATTAAGCTCAGGCTTTTTATATGCGAAGAAACAGGCAGATTTATTTTATAATCCGCCGCATATTTTAGGAAAGGTTGTGCTGCACAGATGAACATTCTTGTAAAACTAGGTACAATTATCGCAGAACACAAGCTGGAAATTGTTTATGCACCAGACGGATATGAGGATATTCCCATTACGGTTGCGGATGTTAACAGACCCAGCCTGCAGATTGCCGGCTTTTTCGATTATTTTGATCCGGCGCGGATACAGATATTAGGAAAAGTGGAACATACCTATCTGGAGCAGATGTCTTCGCAGGACAGAACAGAAAAATTGGAAAAATTATTTGAACAGCCGATTCCTGCTTTAATTATCACCCGTGAGATGGAAGTTTTTCCTGAACTTTTAGAATGCGCCCAGAAGCATCAACGGCCTCTGCTGCGCACAGCAAGCAGCACGTCGCGGTTTATGAGCGGATTAATTTTAGCGCTGAATGTGTGGCTGGCTCCGATGACTACTATGCACGGCGTTTTGGTGGAAGTGTACGGCGAGGGGATTCTGCTGATTGGCGAAAGCGGTGTGGGAAAGAGCGAAACGGCGATGGAACTGGTAAAACGCGGCCACAGACTTGTTGCTGATGATGCGGTGGAAATTAAGCGGGTAAGTTCAAAAACGCTGGTTGGCAGCTCTCCGGAAATTATCCGCCATTTCATTGAACTGCGCGGAATTGGAATTATTGATGTTAAACGGATTTTTGGTATGGGTGCGGTAAAAGATACAGAAAATATTGATTTAATTATTAATTTGGAAGCATGGCAAAGCGGCAAACATTATGACCGTTTGGGCTTGGACAGCCATTCGATGGAAGTTTTGGGACTAAAAATTCCTTCGCTTACGATCCCGGTTAAACCGGGAAGAAACCTTGCGATTATCGTTGAAGTTGCGGCCATGAACCTCAGGCAGCGCAGGATGGGATACAATGCGGCGGAAGAATTAAACCGGCGCCTGATGGAGCAAATGGGGGAATAATTATTGCGGTTTATAGAAAACAGTTTTAAATATATTAATTTATAGAAAGGACGAAAAAAGCAAATGAACATTTTGGCAGAAACCCATACGCACACAAACGCTTGTTCCCATGCATACAATTCCCTGTTGGAGATGGTAAACGGCGCAAAACAAAAAGGGATGGAACTGATAACCATTACAGACCATGCTCCGGCGCTTCCGGATGCACCGCATGAATGGCACTTTTTAAATTTGAAAGCGGTTCCCAGAAAAATGGATGGAATTTATGTATTGCGCGGCGCAGAAGCGAATATAATTGATATGGAAGGCGGATTGGATTTAGGAGAAGAAGCCTTAAAGAGACTGGATGTGGTCATCGCCAGTATCCATTCGCCCTGCCTGAAACCGGGGACGGAAGAAGAGCACACCAACACTTATTTGAAAGTTTTGCAGAACCCATGTGTGGATATTTTAGGGCACTGCGGTACGCCGCGGTATCAGTTTGACATTGATCGGGTTCTTGCGGAAGTAAAAAAACAGGACAAGATTGTAGAAATTAACAGCCATACATTTTTAGTTCGCCAAGACAGTGCAGAAAACTGCCGGAAAATTGCAAAACGGTGCCGGGAGTTGGGCGTAAAAATTGTGATCAGCACAGATGCGCACAGTATTTACGAGATCGGCGAGATCAAGGCTGCGCAAAAAGTAGTCGAAGAAGCGGGCATAGAAGAGGAATTGGTTATGAACACAACCGCAGAAAAATTCCTTTCATACCTTTGCCGGAGAAAAGGTTACGACAGGAGCCGTTTTGAAGAAAAATTACCAGATGGTTTATCCGCCATATAATGCAGGCGTTTTGCCCTGCACAAAGAATCAGGCAAATCAGACAATTTAGGAGAGTGGTATTTTGCTGACACAGGCATGCAAAAAACAGATTCTTGCAATACAACAGGAAAATGTCATTTTTGAAGAACCGATGAAACGGCATACTTCTTTTCAAATCGGCGGTCCTGCAGAGGTATTTATCGAACCGGCATCGCCGGAGTCTTTTGCCGATTTTGTGCGCTTTTTTCGCCTAGAGTCTGTTCCCTATGTAGTGATTGGAGCGGGTTCCAATCTTCTGGTGGGAGATAAGGGAATCCGGGGAGCGGTGCTCAAAACGGGGAAAGCGTTTAACTTTCTTCAAAAAGAAGAAAATAAAATAATTGCCGGAAGCGGTGTTCCATTATCCAAACTGGCTAATTTTGCTGCCAAGCACAGTCTGTCGGGACTGGAGTTTGCAAGCGGAATCCCGGGCTTGTTCGGCGGTGCGGTTTATATGAATGCCGGTGCATATGGCGGAGAAATGAAAGATGTGGTTGTCAAAACGCATTATTTGGACGAAAACGGCGAATTCCGAACAGTAAGCGGCGACGAACATGGTTTTGCATATCGGAGCAGTATATTTGCCGGCGGAAGCAAATATATCTTTTCGGGCGAACTTTTATTAAATCCAGGCAATGAAGAAGAAATTATCAAACAGATGAAAGAGTTAAACCGACGCAGAAAAGAAAAACAACCGCTGGAATATCCCAGCGCCGGCAGCACATTCAAACGGCCGGAAGGGTACTTTGCAGCAAAACTGATTGAAGATGCGGGCCTAAAAGGTCTTAGTGTCGGCGGGGCTTGCGTATCTGAAAAGCACGCCGGCTTTGTGATTAATAAAACCGGAACGGCAACGGCAGAAGATGTGCGGAGACTGATTGAGAAAATTCGGCAGGTTGTATTGCAGCGTTTTGGCGTGGACCTGCAATGTGAAGTGAAACAAATCGGTGAGTTTTAATGTTTTGGAAGTGCCGGTTTGAGTGCGGTGCCATAGATTAATTTCGTTTGCCGCAGGATTGCAGTTTTTTGCAGTCTTGCGGCAAATTTACATATTTTTTGAAAAAAGATCTTGACGAAAAGTGAATAATATGGTATATTAAAATGTACCTGTACGGTGAGGTTCTTTTTTTTTGCGCGCGTTTATGGCGGCAAATCCAGAAAGAACGGATAATTTTGCTTTTTTTTGTGTACTGATAAACATAAGGAGGTGCTTTTCATGAGAACCAGAATTACTCTTGCGTGTTCAGAATGTAAGCAAAGAAATTATAACACAATGAAAAACAAGAAAAACGATCCGGATAGAATCGAAATGAGCAAATACTGCAGATTCTGCAAAAAACATACTGTGCATAAAGAAACGAAATAGTGCAAACACCGGTAAACGGAATATGAAAGCAAGGATGTGTAATTATGGCGTCTGAAGAAAAGAAAGTTGGTTTTTTTAAGCGCGCGGCAAGAGGGATTGTTGCTTTTTTCCGCGAAATGAAATCAGAGCTTAAAAAAGTAGTTTGGCCTACTTTTAAACAAGTCAGAAACAATACCGGCGTTGTTATCACTTCTCTTATTTTAGTTGGCGCTCTGGTTGCTGTGCTGGATTTTGGGTTCCAGTTTTTAGTAAACACGCTGCTCAAATAAGGAGATAACCTCCGGCGCAGTAGTAATTTTTTAAAAGGAGGCAGAAGAGGCTTTTGCTTCTTTGACAGGATATGGCTGATGAAGCAAAATGGTATGTAATTCATACTTTTTCAGGCTATGAGAAAAAAGTGCAGACTGACCTTGAAAAATCAGTGGAAAACCGCGGCCTAGAAGATCAGATTCTTGATATTAAAGTGCCGATGGAAGAAGTCGTTGAAACGAAAGGGAACGAACAGAAAACCGTAATGCGCAAGGTTTTTCCGGGCTATGTAATGGTTAAAATGCACATGACAGATGAAAGCTGGTATGTCATCCGCAATACGCGCGGGGTTACCGGATTTGTCGGTCCTGGTTCTAAACCGGTTGCGTTGACGGATGAAGAAGTGTTTTCTATGGGAATCGAGCGGAAAACGGTGTCTGTCCAGTTCGAAATTGGTTCCAGTGTCCGCATTTGTGACGGACCTCTTGCTGATTTTGTCGGAGTTATTCATGAAATTGACATGGAAAAACAATCCGTAAAAGTCATTGTGTCTATGTTTGGACGCGAAACGCCGGTGGAGCTTGATTTTTCTCAAGTGGAAGTATTGCATTGATAATTTTATAAATATTTTAGATAACAATTCCCGCTTGCGGGGTGTTATACCGCCATACCGGTTAACTTTGGATAAAGTTTTCATGAGGGAAGGGCGGTAGATATAAACGCAGAGCAGCAGGAGGCATCCTGCAAGCAACATGCGATGCGTGTATCTTTGCGCGGTTTATGCCGCGTGTGGGAGGACGGAGGGTCCGTTCGCCAATACCACATTTTGTGAAAAAGGAGGTGCCCCCATGGCTCAGAAAATCACAGGTTATATCAAATTACAGATCCCAGCGGGCAAAGCGACGCCAGCGCCGCCGGTAGGTCCTGCACTGGGTCAGCATGGCGTGAACATTGTTCAGTTTACGAAGGAGTTTAATGAAAAAACAGCCAAGGATGCAGGTTTAATCATTCCGGTTGTGATCACTGTGTATGCAGACAGATCGTTTTCTTTTATTACTAAAACTCCGCCGGCAGCTGTGTTGCTTAAAAAAGCTGCTAAAATTGAAAGCGGTTCCGGTGTTCCAAACAAGACGAAGGTTGCAACTATCTCAAAGGATGCAGTTCGTCAGATTGCAGAGACAAAAATGCCCGATTTAAACGCTGCCTCCATTGAAGCGGCGATGAGCATGATTGCAGGAACAGCAAGGAGTATGGGAATTGTTGTTGAGGACTAATTCCTGTTTGCGTGAAATAAGTGGGAGAGCCAATTGGCTTGCCAGACCACAGAAGGAGGAAACGAAATGTTTAGAGGTAAAAAATATACCGATAGCGCAAAGTTAATTGATAGAACGATGCTGTATGATCCGAAAGATGCGATGGATCTGGTTATTAAAACCGCAAAAGCGAAGTTTGATGAGACTGTAGAAGTCCATGTAAAGCTTGGCGTAGATTCCCGTCATGCGGATCAGCAGGTCAGAGGCGCAATCGTTTTGCCGCACGGAACTGGTAAAACCGCGCGTGTGCTTGTTTTTGCCAAAGGTGAAAAGGCGACAGAAGCAGAGCAGGCTGGTGCAGATTTTGTCGGTGCGGAAGAACTGATTCCGAGAATTCAGAATGAAAACTGGTTTGATTATGATGTTGTTGTTGCAACACCGGATATGATGGGTGTTGTTGGTCGTTTGGGTAAGGTTCTCGGTCCAAAAGGATTGATGCCGAGTCCAAAAGCAGGAACGGTTACCATGGATGTTGCAAAAGCAATTTCTGAGATTAAATCCGGTAAAATTGAATATCGTTTGGACAAAACGAATATTATCCATTGCCCCATTGGAAAAGTGTCCTTTGGCGCGGAAAAATTACAGGACAACTTCAAAACTTTGTTGACGGCAATTATCAAAGCAAAACCTGCTGCCGCAAAGGGTCAATATATGAAGAGCTGTGTAATTTCTTCCACAATGGGCCCTGGCATTAAAATCAATCAGGCAAAAGTTACAGATTAATTAAATTTTGCTTGACTTATTCCACGGAATATGCTATAGTATTTTCTAGATTTGTTTTCCGCAGACAGTTGGCGCCGTTTGGCTTAATTTTGCCAGCCGAGGAAGCTTTCGCATGTTTGACTTGTAAGGCTTTTCTCTGTGTGTGGAGAAAAGCCTTTATTTTATTGGTTAGTGAGGTGAAATAAAATGCCAAGTGAAAAAATATTGGAACAGAAAAAGCAGATTGTCAGCGATTTGGCAGACAAGATGCAAAAAGCAGTTGCCGGTGTTATGGTAGATTACCGCGGTCTGACGGTTGAGGAAGATACCAAACTGAGAAACGAGCTTCGCAAAGCTGGCGTAGAGTACTCCGTTGTGAAAAATACGCTGACCCGTTTTGCATCCAACCAAATCGGATACACAGACTTTGACGAAATCTTAAACGGACCGACTGCTCTTGCCATGAGTTACACTGACGTAATTGCTCCGGCAAAGGTTTTGGTAGAATTTTCAAAGAAAAATGAAAATTTGGAAATTAAAGCCGGTTTTGTAGAAGGAAAAGCCGTTTCGGTAGACGAAATTAAGAGCCTGGCAACTCTGCCGTCAAAAGAAGAGCTGATTGCGAAGTTAATGGGTTCGATGAACTCGCCGCTTCAGGGCTTCGTAAACGTCTTGAATGGCAATTTAACAGGTTTTGTTCGTGTGCTGAATGCATTAGCGGAAAAGAAAGCGGCGGCAGGCGAATAAGATCGGAACAGAGGCAAAAAAGACATCCAATCTGGATGAAAAAAGAAAAATAATATTAATTTTATGGAGGTAAATATCATGACTGAAAATGCTCAAAAAATATTTGATTTAGTAAAAGAATTAACGGTATTGGAACTGTCTGACCTGGTTAAGGCTATGGAAGAAGAATTTGGCGTTAGCGCTGCTGCTCCGGTAGCTGTTGCTGCAGTGGCTGGTGCTCCGGCTGCTGGCGGAGAAGCTGCTGCTGAAAAAACGGACTTTGATGTTGAACTGACCGAAGTTGGCGCAGAAAAAATCAAGGTAATCAAAGTGGTTCGTGAAATCACTGGCCTGGGTCTGAAAGAAGCAAAAGACCTGGTTGAAGGTGCTCCGAAAGTGCTCAAAGAAGGCGCTGGAAAAGAGGATGCTGAAGCGATCAAAGCAAAACTGGAAGAAGTTGGCGCTAAAGTTACTCTTAAATAATTTGGTTGAGTTTGAAACCGGACGCTTTGCGTCCGGTTTCAGCGTGTCGATAAAGTCGACACGCTTCAAGTCGAAACCTCTTTTCAAGAGTTTTCGCTTGAAAACAAGGGCTTTCGTTCGCACGGCGCTCTCC
>CASGBM010000024.1 GCA_949299615.1 uncultured Eubacteriales bacterium
TGGTACACGCCCACGAAAACCGCATATTTAAGTACAGAGGGGTTTCCCCTCTGACAACTCCCCATAATTGCGAAAAGATAGGTTTATCTACAGTCTGAGAGAGCCATTTTTAAGGTGGCTCTCTGTTTTTTATGCATAATTTTCATGCAAATTTTTTATTATTCAGAGTGAAACAGCACATCATTGACAAGGAGGACAAACTGCGAAAGCGGCAGCTTGTGAATCAGGGCTTTGCCGATTTGAGAAAGAAGGATAATGTTTAAGTTTGTCCCTTCGTTTTTTTTGTCCAGCCCCAGGGTCTTTTCTATTGTTTTACCGAGCGGAATTTCACATGGTAGGGAAAATTTTTCCAATATGCTGCGAATCCTTTTAGCAGTACCGGGCGGTGTAATTTTCATTTGTTCGCCGATTCGGCTGATTTGGTACATACCAAAGGCAACTGCCTGACCATGGGTGTAGGTTTCATAACGATATTCTTTTTCCGCAACATGCCCCAGCGTGTGCCCAAAATTTAAAAGCATGCGCAGCCCCGTATCGTGTTCATCCTGTTCCACAATGCGGCGCTTGATGTCGCAGCAGGTATAAACGATTTCTTCCATTTTTTCAGACAATTCTTTGCGGCCGCAGCAGTTATATAGCGTATCAAACAGCGTCCGGTCAGCGATCAGCCCATATTTAATCACTTCTGCCATGCCGTCAAAAAAAATACGGTCAGACAGGGTAGAGAGAGCCTGAGTATCCATTAATACCAGTTTGGGCTGGTAAAACGCGCCGACTAGGTTTTTCCCCTGCGGCACGTCAATGGCAACTTTGCCTCCGACCGAGCTGTCCACCTGCGCCAGCAAAGTGGTGGGGATCTGAATATATGGGATTCCGCGCAGCAGAGTTGCAGCCATCAGACCGGTCAGATCGCCGATTACGCCGCCGCCCAGCGCTACGATCCAGTCACGGCGTGTAATGGAAAATGAAAGCGCTTCGCTGTACAGATACGATAATTGCTCCAGACATTTGGTTTGTTCACCGGGAGGAAGCGAGATAAGCTTCACGCAAAAGCCTGCGCGCTCCATACTGTTTTGCACACGGATTCCATATAAAGCGTTTACATTATCATCAGTGACAATCACAATTTTTGACGGGGAAAACCGCTCTTTTAGTATTTCGCCCACATGGTCTAAAAAATTTTTTCCTATTAATATGTCATATTCTCTGCCGGGGAGATTCACACGGAGTGTTCTCACTCAAATACCTCCTTTTTCGATCAGCCGCAGTTTCCAAAAAGGTTTGCAGTGCGTTTGCGTCATTTTTTTTCAATGCGGATTTGATCTGATTTAAGCTGTGCTCAAATTCATTGATTCGGGCGGTTAATGCAGCGCGGTTGGCCAAAAAAAGCTGTGTCCACATTTTGCTGTCAAGTTTTGCCACTCTGGTACAGTCGCGAAGGCTGCCGGCGCTAAAGCCCTCCGCCTGATCCAAAAGTGTATTGTCGCATAAAGCGGCGGCAACTACATGCATCAGCTGGCTGGTATAAGCAACCATTTGATCGTGTTTCTGCGGCGTAGTGAGAACGGTTTTCCGGCAACCAATATGCGCGGCCATCTCCTTGAGCAGGACAATGTCCTCGCCCAGCGCATCGGCAGCGGGGGTCAGTAGATAACATGCGTTTTGAAATAGTGTTGGGTCAGAATTCCAATAGCCGCCGCATTCCCGTCCTGCCATCGGGTGCCCGCCGATATAGCGGTATTTTTTACCGCTTGCCGCAGGCAAAAGATATTCTTTCACGCCGCAGACGTCTGTCACAAGAGAATTTTCAGAAAAAGGGGCGTTTTGCAGCAGGGAGAAAGTATCCTCCGGTCGGATGCAAATGATATTCAGGCGGCAATGCGGTGCGATTTCTGCAAGATCAGAATAACCTTTTCGGATGGCGCCGTCATTTTCTGCGGCCGAAAGGACAGAAGGATCAGCATCTACGCCATAAATATTGCAGTCATAAAACCCTTTTAAGGCTTTTGCCATAGAGCCGCCGATCAGCCCCAAACCAATTATTAAAATAGACAGTGGTTCGTGTTTCAATGGCGTCCTCCTTACAGGCTGCGTCCGGCAACTTCGGCAACGCCTTTGAGCTGTTTCATTACGGTTTCAAATTCTGCCGGGGTAATGGATTGAGCGCCGTCGCACTTTGCGTTTTTAGGATCATTATGCACTTCGAGCATAATCCCGTCCGCGCCGGCGGCAATTGCGGCAACAGCAAGCGGCGTTACCATCCAGTTCATGCCGGTTGCATGGGACGGATCCACAATAATCGGAAGATGAGAAAGCTTTTTCACCGCCGGGATAGCGCTGATATCCAGTGTGTTGCGGGTGTAGGTTTCAAAAGTGCGGATTCCGCGTTCGCACAAGATCACATTTTCATTTCCGCCCGCCATAATGTATTCGGCAGACATCAGCCATTCTTCGATCGTAGAAGACAGACCGCGCTTTAACAGAATCGGCTTGCGAATGTGCCCCAGTTCTTTTAAAAGATCAAAATTCTGCATGTTGCGTGCACCAACCTGAATCACATCCACTTCTTCATTAAAGCGTTCTACATGCTTAGGCGACATAATTTCAGATACAATCGGCAGGCCTGTTTCTGCACGCGCTTCCATTAAAAGATCCAGCCCTTCAAATTCCATGCCCTGGAAAGAGTAGGGCGAAGTGCGGGGCTTAAATGCGCCGCCGCGCAATAGTGAGGCGCCGGCAGCCTTTACGTCTTTAGCAATTTGCGTAATCTGCTGTTCACTTTCTACCGAGCATGGTCCGGCAATAACCGCCAGCTTTTTGCCTCCAATTTTCACGCCGCACACATCAATCACGGTGTTATCCGGATGAAATTTGCGGTTGGCTTTTTTAAACGGTTCGGATACGCGCATCACACGGTCTACGCAAGGATTTAAAGAAATAGAGTCGGCATCTACCTCATAGGTGTTTCCTAAAACACCTAAAACGGTGCATTCCACACCTTTATTCACCTGAACGTCCATGCCGATGGCGTTCAGTTCGCCGACAATGTTTTGAATTTCGGATTCGTTGGTTTCCGGTTTTAAAATAACAATCATAACACACGCTCCTCTATTTTAATTTGCAATTTGGTTTAATAAATATATAAAAAAACGGGAACCCATATTTAATGAGTTCCCGTGTCGTTATCGTAATGTTCTTCTTATGCAACGCATATAGAAGATGAGGCGTCATTAAATATTGGCTTTTGAAATTGGTCGCAGCAAAAATAACCGAAGTAAAAATAACTCCAGCTAAAGTAAAAATAATAAACTTTATTAGCGATCCCTTTCAAAAGTTCCACTATTTAACGGCTCCTTTCTTTC
Source organism: uncultured Eubacteriales bacterium (assembly GCA_949299615.1). Taxonomy (GTDB): domain Bacteria; phylum Bacillota; class Clostridia; order UBA1381; family UBA9506; genus RGIG1666. The sequence continues at coordinate 3,363 of CASGBM010000024.1, forward strand.
ATTTTTTATCATTATAGCAGTTAAAAGATAAAATTGCAAGAGTTTTTTTATTTTTTTTAGAATTATTCATTTTTATGCAAAATCAAAAGCAGAAAACATGTTTAAAATTATGAGCATGTTCTGTGTTGCCGGAAATTTTTTTTTGTGGTATAATAGAATGTGTTTTTGTTTATCTTGTATCAAGCCGGTTCATTGGACCGTGCTATATAAAAATAACTATATAATCAGCAGCAGTCCGGAAAGGGGCAAGTTTGTATGACAAGACGCAAAACCAGACAGGTCATGGTTGGAAAGGTTGGCGTGGGCGGCAAAAGTCCGGTGTCGATTCAATCCATGTTAAATACAAAAAATGGGGATTTTGAAGCGGCAAAACGGCAAACAGAGGCGCTAGCCGCCGCCGGCTGTGATATCGTGCGCCTGGCGGTAACGGATGATGCAAGCGTCGAAGTGGTTAGAAAACTGAAAAAAACGGTTGACATACCGCTGGTGGCGGACATTCAGTTTGACTATCGCCTGGCTATTAAGGCGATGGAAGCCGGTATTGATAAAGTAAGGATTAACCCCGGCAATATCGGAAGCGACGACAAAGTAAAAGAGGTAGTTGATCAGGCGCTATTGCGGCACATTCCGATCCGAATCGGCGTCAACACCGGTTCCATTTCGCGTGAAATCGTTGAAAAATATCATGGACGCTGTGCACAGGCACTGGTAGAAGAGGCCATGCGGCATGTACATATTTTACAGGAAAAGGCGTTTGAAGATATCGTCATTTCTTTAAAAGCTTCCAGTGTGCCCATGATGATCGAAAGCTATCAGCTTATTTCCAAAATGGTGGATTATCCTCTGCATCTGGGAGTGACGGAAGCGGGAACAGCATATTCAGGAACCGTAAAATCAGCAATTGGAATCGGAACACTTTTATCAGAGGGAATTGGTGATACAATTCGGGTTTCGTTAACGGCGGATCCGCTGGAAGAAATTACGGCGGCGAAAGAAATATTATCCGCTTTGGAACTGAGAAAGTTTGGGGCAACGCTGGTCTCGTGCCCGACTTGCGCAAGATGCAGCATTGATTTAATTTCGATTGCCAATGAAGTAGCAACGCGTTTAAAAGAAATAGACCGTGACATCAAAGTGGCGGTGATGGGCTGCGTGGTAAATGGTCCTGGTGAGGCAAAGGACGCGGATATCGGGATTACCGGAGCAAACGGAGAAGGATTGGTTTTTCGAGGGGACAAGGTCATTCGGAGAGTGCCTGAGCCTGAAATTGTAGATGTATTATTTGAAGAAATTGAGAGATTGTAGCACTTGCGTAAGAATGATGCTTGTGTGTGCTGGCGTTGCAACGAGGGAAGAAATAATTTATTTCATGGGAAAGAGGGATTTTGGTTCATGTCCGCATTACTAAAAGAGTTGGTCGGCGCAGAGTTGGCAGACCAAATGCAAGGGTTTGATATTACAAAATTTAAAGTGTTTCGCGAATCCAGACAGGTTGTCGTTGGGCTGAAAACGCCGTCTGTCCCTCAAAAGCAATTGCTGGATTTATTTTTGCAAAAAATACGGGATTTGTTTCAGATCCAAACAGTGGAGCTTGAGGTAGAGCATGAGCCGTATGAAATTAACCAAGACAATGCCAACGAAGTGCTGGAAAACCTTAAGCAGTACCTTGTGGAAAAGGTTCCTGCGGCAATGAGTGTGCTATTCCACAGCAGTGCTGAGGTGGATAACGGCGCATTTGTGATTCATTTAAAATACGGCGGCGCGGCGGCTATGGAAAACAGGCAGGTGGGCCAGTTTGCCTCCCGTCTGCTTGAAAAAATATATGGTGTACCGATGAAAGTGGTATTTGTGCAGGATCAGACAGATACGAAAAAAATATTTGAAAAAGTGCAGGAAGAAAGAAAATCGTTGGTGAAAGGTTCGGCGCAGCTTGCAGCAGTTTCTCAGCCACAGACGCCGAAAAAAGTTTCGGCACCTGTCAAAGACAAGGACAGCGATGAAGATGACGGTATGCTGCTTGGAAAAAAATTTACGGGTGAGATTACGCCAATCGGTGAAATTAATGATTATAGCGGAAAAGTGATCATAGAGGGAGCGCTGATCGGTTTTGAAGATCGGGAAATTAAAAATAATAAAACGATTTTAGAACTGTTTGTAACCGATAAAACCGGTTCTATCAGCTGCAAGGCTTTTTTGGACACGGCGGAATTTAAAGAACTAAAAGGAACGCTAAAAAAAGTGCCTGCGGTTTGCGTGCGAGGCAATGCGCAGTATGATTCTTACGCCAAAGAAGTGGTCGTGATGGCGCGCGATATTATGAAAAGCGAAATTCATATCCGTCCGGATAACGCAGAGAAAAAGCGGGTGGAACTGCATGCCCATACGTCCATGTCTGCCATGGATGCCATCTGCAAACCGTCGCAGCTGATTGGGCGCGCGGCAAAATGGGGCCATCCTGCCATCGCAATTACTGACCATGGCGTAGTTCAGGCGTATCCGGAAGCGTTTGAAGCAGGAGAAAAGAATGAGATAAAAATTATCTACGGCGTTGAGTGTTATCTGATGGGCGAAAGCGCAAAGCTGGCGTATGATGTGCAGAATATGCCGCTCGACGGCGATTTTGTGGTGTTTGATATTGAAACGACAGGTTTTTCCGGAAAATATGCGGAAATAATCGAAATCGGCGCGGTGAAAATTTCAAAACGCCGAATTGTCGACCGGTTTTCAGAGTTTATCAAGCCAAAGGAGCCGATTCCTTATCATATTACGGAGCTGACTTCCATTACCAACCACATGGTAGAAGAGGCCAGGGGGATTGAGGAGGTTTTGCCGGCGTTTTTGGATTTCTGCCGGGAGCATGTTTTGGTCGCACACAACGCAAATTTTGACGTGGGGTTTATCCGCAAAAAGGCGGAGGATTTAAACCTTGCCGCAAATTTTTGCTATGTGGATACACTCGCTTTGTCGCGCCGGCTTTTGACTTCCATCAAAAGGCATAAGCTGGATAAGGTTGCAAAGCATTTGGGTTTTGCATTCGAAGGGCACCACCGGGCGGTAAATGATGCGGAAGTGACCGCAAAAATTTTTCTGCACTATGCCGAACTTTTAGAAAGAATGGGCATCCATAATGTTTCGGAATTCAATCAGCGCCTTATGGATGAAAATGTGACAAAATACACGGAAACCTACCATGCCATTTTGCTGGTGAAAGATATGAAAGGTCTGGAAAATCTCTACCGCTTGGTGTCGGAGTCGCATATTGATAATTTCTACCGCCGTCCGCGTATCAGCAAGGAAATGCTGGACAAGCACCGGGAGGGGCTGATCCTGGGCAGCGCATGCGAAGCGGGAGAGCTGTATCGGGCAATTTTTGGCGGAGCGACAAAGGATAAAATTCGCGAAATCGCGTCCTATTATGACTATTTGGAGATTCAGCCGCTGGGAAATAATGATTTTATGCTGAGGGATCATTCTGTCGCATCTAAGGAGGATTTAATCCAAATTAACAAAGAAATTGTTGCGCTGGGTGAGGAAATGAAAAAGCCGGTTGTTGCCACCTGCGATGTGCATTTTCTGGATCCGGAGGACGAAATTTACCGCCGGGTGCTTTTATCCGGGCAGGATTATGAAGACGCAGATTTTCAGCCTCCGCTGTACTTGCGTACAACGGAGGAAATGCTTGCGGAATTCTCGTATCTCGGAGAGCAGAAAGCATATGAAGTTGTGGTGGAAAATACAAATAAAATTGCGGATGAAATCGGAGAAATCCGTCCGATCCCCAAAGATACCTATCCGCCGGAAATGCCCGGAGCGGTGGAGGAAATACAAGAGCTGTCCAATCACAAGGCGCATGAGATATACGGCGAAGAATTGCCGGAAATTGTAAAGCAGAGAATGGAAAAAGAATTGGTTCCGATTATCAAATACGGCTTTGCAGTCATGTATATGATTGCACAGAAACTGGTGTCAAAATCGCTTTCGGACGGCTATCTGGTCGGTTCGCGTGGTTCGGTTGGATCTTCTTTTATTGCGTACTTATCAGGGATTACGGAAATCAATTCCCTGCCGCCGCACTATATCTGCCCGAACTGCAAAAATTCGGAATTTATTTTGGACGGAAAATATGGCTGCGGAGCGGATATGCCCGATAAAATTTGTCCCAAATGCGGGACCAAATACAAAAAAGACGGTTATGACATCCCGTTTGAGACGTTTTTGGGTTTTGACGGAGACAAAGAACCGGATATCGACTTAAACTTTTCCGGAGATTATCAGCCGGTAGCACACAAATATACGGAGGAGCTCTTTGGTGTCGGCCATGTGTTCCGCGCCGGAACGATTGGGACCTTTGCGGAAAATACGGCGATTGGTTATATCAAAAAATACGGCGAAAAAATCGGGAAAGTGTTTAATAAGGCAGAAACCATGCATCTTGTAAAAGGGATGGAGGGAATTAAGCGCACGACCGGCCAGCATCCGGGCGGCGTCATGATCGTGCCGCGGGCAAATGAAATTTATCAGTTTACGCCCATCCAGCACCCGGCAAACGACACGGAAACGGATATTATTACCACGCATTTTGACTACCATTCCATCAGCGGAAAACTTTTAAAGCTGGATATTTTAGGGCACGACGATCCGACAGTCATTCGTATGCTGGAAGATCTTACAGGACTTGACGCGAGGACGATCCCGATTGATGATAAGGATACTATGAGCCTGTTTACCGGAACCGAGGCGCTGGGGGCTACGCCGGAAGAAATCGGAAGCGAGGTTGGGACGTATGCGGTACCGGAATTTGGAACAAAATTTGTCCGCCAGATGCTTTTGGATACCAAGCCTACGACGTTCGGCGAACTGATGAGAATATCCGGTTTATCCCACGGGACAGATGTTTGGACAAATAATGCGCAGGACTTGGTGAGAAACCACGTTGCCACTCTGCCGGAAGTGATCTGTACCCGTGACGACATTATGCTGTATTTATTGCAGCATAATCTGCCGCCGCTTAACTCCTTTAAAATTATGGAAAAGGTTCGCAAAGGAAAAGGTCTGGCGCCGGAAGATGAAGAACTGATGCGGGAAAATCATGTTCCTGAATGGTATATTTCTTCTTGTAAGAAAATCAAATACATGTTTCCCAAAGCGCATGCCGCGGCATATGTTACCATGGCGTTTCGGATTGCCTATTTTAAAGTGCATTACCCAATTGCATTTTATATAACCTATTTTACCGTCCGCGGCGGTGATTTTGATGCGCAGCTCATGATTCATGGAAAAGAAAAAGTGGTTGCGTCGCTGAAAGAGTTAAATGCCAAGCCGGATTTGACGCAGAAAGAGAAGAATGTCATCACAATTTTAGAAGTATGCAATGAAATGTATGCGCGCGGAATCCGTTTTTTGCCGATTGATTTATATCGGTCTCATGGCAATAAGTTTTTAGAAGAAGACGGGGCGATCCGTCCGCCGCTCAATACCATCATGGGACTTTCGGATGCGGTGGCAGCCAGTATTATAGACGCGCGCAAAGAGGGTCCGTTTATCTCGGTGGAAGACCTAATGAAACGGGCAAAATTAGGAAAATCCATGATAGAAAAGCTCAAAGAGTATGAAGTGTTACAAGACCTGCCGGATTCGAGTCAGGTCAGCCTGTTTGAAATTTAGCAAGAAAAGGGGCGGTGTTGGTGAAAAGCGCAGTGTGTATGGCAGCGGCAGCTTTGCTTGCGGGGGTTTACACCGGTTATTTTGCCAGCGCTCCGTGGCTGCCCATGTTTTTTTTCTGCGTTGTTGCCGCCGCTTTTATCAAATGGATTTTATCCCGCCGTGCTTCGGGAGCGGCTTTTTCGGCGGCAGCGCTTGCTTTTGTGTTAGGAGCTTTCTTAGTTACATACCAAGGGGATGTCACGACCCAAAAGCTGTACCCATATTTAGATGAATATGTTACGGTTAAGGCAGAAGCGGCAGAAAAACCACAGACGGAAGACGGCAAGACAATCTTAAAAGCAAAAATTATAGAACTTACTTTTTTGGAGTCACATATTATGCCGAATGAAACGATCCGCCTGACGGTTCGCGGTGGAGGCGAAGCCCTTCGGTTCGGCGACGTATTTACTGCCCGGATCCGGATGAATCTGCCGGTTGAAGCGGCAAATAAGGGCGGGTTTAATTATGAATTGTATTTAAAAACGCAGGGGATTTTTTTCTCAGGTTATGTAGATGGAGACAGTCTTCAGGTTACCGGGCGCAAGGACTTTGGATTGCTGGATCGAATCCAAGCGGTTCGGTATCAATGCGGAGATCAGATTGACCGTATTTTGACGCCAAATACCGCCGCTATTTTAAAGGGGATTCTTTTAGGAGATACTTCGGATGTAAGCGACGAACTGCGCGAAAACTTTTCCAGGAGCGGGCTGTCGCACATTATGGCGGTTTCCGGCATGCATGTCAGTACGCTTTTGGTGCTGATTTTTGCGGTCTTCCGTTTTTTTCGTATGAAAAAAAGAATAGCGGGTATCTTTGCCGCCTTATTCATTGTGCTTTTTGTTTGTTTCACCGGGGCATCTCCTTCGGCTGTCAGGGCAGGGATCATGGCCATTATGGCGATTGCTGCGGAGTTTATTTATCGCAGGGCAGAGCCCTTTCGTTCTTTAGCTGTGGCTGCGTTTCTTATTTTGATTTTTCAGCCGTTTGCGGCATTTGATATCAGCTTTTTATTATCTTTTGGAGCAGTGCTGGGCATTTTGCTGTTTTCCGGCAGAATAGAACATGCGGTAGGAAAACGGTTTGGCTGGGAGGGGACGCAGCAGAAAACACATCGGCAGAAGCTCGCTGAAAAACTGGTTTCTGTTTTGGCGATGACGCTTAGCGCTCAACTAATTACCATACCGATTTTGCTGTATTATTTTCAGGAATTTACCGTTTGGTGTTTCATCACAAATCTTATTATCCTGCCGCTTTTACCGATTATAATGTGTTCCGGAATTTTGCTGTGCGTGTTTGGATTTCTTTTTGAGCCAATCGCCGTGCTGGCAGGAGGGTTTTGCTATGTTTTCCTGGCGGCCGTTTACGGCGTGGTCTCATTTTTTGGAACTCTCGGGTTTGGTTCGGTTGTCCATGGTCAGGTATCTGCATTTTTTATTTTCTTGTATCTTTTGTTTTTAGCATTCTTTTATTTGGTTTTGGATGGAAGACGCAGAGTGGCTGCGTGGGTCCCTGCCGGATCTTTGGCGGCTCTTTTGGTGGTGGCCGCTGTTCATGGAACGTTTACAGCAGACCTCGCACAAGTTATGTTTATTAACGTCGGTCAGGGTGACAGTTCGTGTATTAGCCTGCCGAACGGAATAGATGTATTGATCGATGCCGGCGGAACCCATTCTTACCAAGACTATTACGATGTCGGCAAGAACACGGTACGGCCTTATTTGCTTCAGCATGGCGTGGATGATATTGAGTTTATGATAGCAACTCACGCGCATGAAGATCACATTTCCGGTCTTTTGAGCATTCTTCGGGAAATGACCGTAGATCATTTGATTGTGCCGATCGGGTTCGGAGAAACGCAATCCGGCAAGAAACTGCTGGAAGAAGCCAAAAATGCATCTGTTCCAGTATATGAATTTGCAGCCGGAGACCGCATTGAATTTGCACCGGATGCAGAACTTGCTGCGTTAATGCCAACACAGGATTGGGCGGCGGGACTGTCAGAAGATGAGGAAAACAACCGGTCGTTAATTCTTCGTTTCACTTATGGGGAGCATTCCTTTCTCTATATGGGAGATTTGGAAGCGGGCGGGGAAGAATATTTACTTGCGTCAGAAGGGGAGAACCTTTCTGCGGACGTTTTAAAAGTCGGACACCATGGCTCGTCCACCTCCACAACACAGCCGTTTTTAGACGCCGTTGAACCTGCGTATGCATATATCCCGGTTGGGGAAAATACGTATGGACATCCGGAACCAGAAGTGCTCAAACGGTTAGAAGACGGCGGTACGGTTGTCTTTCGCGCCGATCAAAATAAAGATGTGGTTTTCACTGTAGACCAAAATTATATCACTCAGATCAGTTACACCAAAGGAGGAAATTAAATGGTTGCAGCGGATTTAAAAAAGATGCTGAAAAGCGGTGAATTTCCCTGTCGAGTCTATTTGCTTTACGGGGAAGAGGCATTTTTAAAAGCGCACTATCAAAACAAACTGGCAGAATATTTTAAACCGGAGGCCATGGAAGAACTAAACGTTTTTTTGTTTTCAGGAAAATCATACGACCTGTCCGCGGTGGATGAGGCAATAGAATCTCTTCCGGTTTTTGCGGATAGAAAACTGCTTGTTTTTACAGACTCCCAAATCTTTAAACCCGACGGCAGAAACGGTGCGACGGCAGAATACCGCAATTACTGGGAAAAACGGCTGAAAGACGTTCCGGAGTATGTCTATATCATTTTTTCAGAGAATGAAATTGACAAACGGAGCGCATTATATAAATATGTGAATAAAAACCAGGCGGCGGTGGAATTTACTTATTTAAGCGAAAATGAAATGATTCAATGGACGGTGGGCTTGTTTCGGACTTTGGGAAAAACCATCAGCCCGTTTGATGCAAAATATTTGGTAGAGATTACGGACAGCGGTATGCTCGCGGTAAAAAGGGAAGCAGAAAAACTTGCGGCGTATGTTAAGGATGGTTTGTCCGTCGGCAGAAAAGAAATCGATGCGATGGTTACGCCGTCGGTCGAAAATAAAGTGTTTGATATGATCGACGCGCTGATTGAAAAAGATATTCATTTGGCACTGATAAAAATGAACGACCTTTTTACATTAAAGGAAGATGCCAATCGGATATTGGGAGCAATGATGTACCATGTGGACAAGCTGGTCAATACAAAACTGCTGCTTGGACAGGGTTTCGGCAAAAGCGAAATTATGTCAAAATTAAAACTGGCGCCGTTTCAGGCGGGAAAATATATGCGTGAGTGCGAAAAATATCAGATGGAAGAATTGACAGCTCTGCTGAAGCGGTGTACAAAAACAGATGCTTACTTAAAATCAAATTCCATGGACAATTATACATTGCTGGAATTGCTGCTTTTTGAGAGCGTATGACGCGGCGCTCTCATGAATCCTAAAGGGGCAGCGCGGCAAAGCACAATATAAAAGTGATAAGAAACAGTTAATTTCATAAAAAATTCATAATTTAGCCCTTGACAATTAGGGAAAAAGGTATTATCATTATATTAGCACTCAGGAAGGTAGAGTGCTAACAATGAGGTGAGCAGTATGGATATCGGAGAAAGGAAAAAGCAAATTCTTCATTCGGTAATTAATGAGTATATTGCCAGCGCAGAACCGGTGGGTTCCAGGCATATTGCGAAAAATCTTGGGCTGGGCCTCTCCAGCGCCACGATCCGAAATGAGATGGCTGATTTGGAAGAGATGGGCTATTTAGAGCAGCCGCATACTTCTGCCGGCCGTGTTCCGTCGGATAAAGGGTATCGTTATTATGTCAACGAACTGATGGGTGACTATCAGTTGAGCCTGAAAGAACTGAACATGTTAAAGACAATGATGCAGTTTCAGTTGGGGCAGCTGGATAAGGTAATGAAAAGCGCGGCTGATTTTTTGTCGCAGTTTACGCATTATACAGCTTTTGCAACGGCACCGGAAATGAAACAGGGAGCAATTAAGACGATTGAATTGGTTCCGATTGATGTTTCCTCAATCCTGATTATCTTAGTGACCAATGAAGGCGTTATGAAAAACAGGCGGGTAATGATTTCGCCAAATGTAACGGTAGAGTTTATTCATAAGTTTTCTGATTTGCTGAAAGAAAAGCTTTCCGGATACACGCTGGAAGAAATTAATGTGGTCAAGATTCAGGAAATTAAAACTGCGATGCAGACCAATTTTGAAATGCTCTTTCCGATTTTGGATTTTATTTCGGATATTATAGAGGATGTCCGCAAAGAAACCGATGTTTATGTCAGCGGAACCACCAATATTTTTAATTTTCCGGAATATTCTGATTTGGATAAAGCGAGAGAGTTTCTTGAATTTTTAGATGACAAACAGTCAGTGACCAAAGCGCTGAAAGAACCGGAAATAGCAGAGAAAGAGGCGGAAAAAGCGCCGAAAAAGGCGAAAGAGACGGGAAAAGATAAAGCAAAAGTTCGGATTATGATTGGCAAAGAGAATCAATTGGATGTCATGCGTTCATCCAGTGTGGTTACAGCAAATTATTACGTTGGAGACCGCGTAATGGGGAAATTGGGGATTATTGGCCCGACCCGAATGGATTATTCTAAAGCGGTTGCAAAAATCGACCGCATATCTCGATATCTAAATAAAATTCTGAACGAATTGTATTTTGATGACAACAACAAGGAGTGAACGGGTTGTGAACAAAGAAAAAAAGACAGCAGAAAATATGAATGAAGAAAAACAGAAAAATCCAACACAGGAGCAGGAAGAGACTGCAAAAGACAATAATAAAGAGCAGTCTAAAGAAGATACCTCCGATCCGGCAAAGCAAAGCGAAGAGGAATCGAAAAAGAAATATGATGAACTATATGACAAATATTTGAGGACTCTGGCTGAGTATGATAATTATAAAAAGAGAACCACTAAGGAAAAAGAGGAACTATATTCTTATGCCGTGGCGGACACTTTAGAAAAGCTGTTGCCCGTGCTGGACAATCTGGAACGTGCGGCGGATGCGGCAGAAGAAAAATCACCGCTTGCCGACGGCGTGAAAATGGTTTTAAAACAATTTGGTGAAACGCTGGAGAAAATGAATGTGACAGCTATCGAGGCAGTTGGCAAAGAATTTGATCCAAATATTCACAACGCAGTAATGCACGTAGACGATGACAGCGTTGGTGCAAACATGGTTGTTGAGGAGTTTCAGAAAGGATATAAACATAAGGAAAAAGTAATCAGGCATTCAATGGTGAAGGTAGCGAACTAGCTGCCGAACCATTTTATATAGATTTTACTGAAAAAATATTGGTTTATATATTTAGGAGGAATGTGTCATGGCTAAAACAATAGGTATTGACTTAGGAACAACAAACTCATGCGTGGCAGTAATGGAAGGCGGAGAAGCAACGGTTATCCCTAACGCGGAAGGCGGCCGCACGACACCTTCTGTTGTCGCATTTACAAAAGACGGCGAACGTCTGGTCGGCCAGGTGGCAAAACGTCAGGCGATTACCAATCCGGACAACACGATTATATCTATCAAAAGACTGATGGGTTCGGACCAGAAAGTAAAGGCCGGCGGGAAAGAATTTACACCACAGGAAATTTCTGCGATGATTTTACAGAAACTGAAAATGGATGCGGAGGCATATTTGGGCGAACCGGTAACTCACGCGGTTATCACGGTTCCTGCATACTTTAACGATTCGCAGCGTCAGGCGACCAAAGATGCAGGAAAAATTGCGGGTCTTGAGGTTCAGAGAATCATTAATGAGCCGACGGCAGCCTCTTTGGCATATGGTATGGACAAAGACGGCGATCAGAAAATTATGGTTTATGACCTGGGCGGCGGTACATTTGATGTGTCTATCCTGGAACTTGGCGACGGGATTTTTGAAGTTTTGGCAACCTGCGGGAATAACCGTTTGGGCGGCGATGATTTTGACGAAAGAATCATCAATTATCTGGCGGACGAATTTAAAAAGGAAAACGGAATTGACTTAAAAGCAGATAAAATGGCGCTGCAAAGGCTGAAAGAAGCGGCGGAAAAAGCAAAAATCGAGCTGTCTGGTGTAACCACCAGCAATATTAACTTGCCGTTCATCACAGCGGATGCTTCGGGGCCGAAACATTTGGATATGACTCTGACCCGTGCAAAATTTGATGAACTCACCCACGATCTAGTAGAAGCAACGATGGAACCGACGAGAAAAGCGCTCTCCGATGCAAACCTTTCTGCGGGTGACATTGACAAAGTTCTATTGGTCGGCGGTTCTTCCAGAATCCCAGCCGTGCAGGAAGCGGTGAAGAAAATTACCGGAAAAGAGCCCCACAAGGGAATCAACCCGGATGAATGCGTTGCTATCGGCGCGGCAATTCAGGCAGGTGTCTTGACGGGTGATGTCAGCGGTATTGTTCTTTTGGATGTTACTCCGCTGTCATTGGGCCTTGAAACGCTGGGCGGCGTATTTACAAAACTGATTGAAAGAAATACAACAATTCCTGCGAAAAAATCGCAAATCTTCTCTACGGCGGCAGACGGACAAACAAGCGTTGAAATCCACGTTTTGCAGGGCGAACGCGAGATGGCAGCCTATAACAAAACGCTGGGCAAATTCCATCTGGACGGGATTCCATCCGCTCCGCGCGGCGTGCCGCAGATTGAAGTAACTTTTGATATTGACGCAAACGGTATCGTGCACGTATCAGCAAAAGATTTGGGCACCGGCAATGAACAGAAGATTACGATTACTGCGAATACAAATCTTTCCGATGAAGAAATTGATAAAGCCGTAAAAGAAGCGGAAAAATTTGCACAGGAAGATAAGAAAAAGAAGGAAGAGGTAGAAACCCGAAATAACGCGGATACCTTGGTATATCAGAGCGAGAAATCGTTAAAAGACCTTGGAGATAAGGTGGATGCAGCGGATAAAGCTGCGGTGGAAGCCGAGATTGAAAAAGTAAAAGAAGCCTTAAAGGGTACGGACAACGATAAAATTAAAGCCGCAACAGAAGAACTTTCGAAGAAGTTTTATGAAGTAAGCTCGAAAGTGTATCAGCAGTCCGCACCGCAAAACGGACCGCAGGATCCGGGCGCGGGTGCAGCCGGCGGAGGCCAGACTCCACCGAACGGCGGTGCAGCCGGCGGAGACGACAATGTTGTCGATACAGATTATGAGGTTGTTGACTAATAAAAAACTGCGGAATTTCCGCACAGCAAGACAAACCCACAGCGACAAATGCGCTGTGGGTTCGCGTCCTGCTGGGGTATTTTTGCATAAGGGTGATGGATGATGGCGGAAAAAAGAGATTATTATGAAGTTTTGGGAGTCAGCAAGGGTGCGTCTGAGGATGAGATCAAAAAAGCATATCGCAAACTGGCAAAAAAATACCACCCGGATTTAAATCCTAACAATAAAGAAGCAGAAGCAAAGTTTAAAGAAGTCAATGAAGCATTTCAAGTGCTTTCCGATAAAGAAAAACGGCAGCGCTATGATCAATTCGGCCATGCCGGCGTCGACCCCAATTTTGGTGCGGGTGCAGGCGCAGGCGGTTTTGGCGGTTTTGACGGCGGGTTTGATTTTGGCGATATTTTCGGCGATATTTTCGGCGGTTTTGGCGGACGATCTTCTTCGAGAAGAAGTGCGCCGAAGCAGGGACGCGACATAGGTGCGGAGCTTAGCATTTCCTTTGGGGAAGCGGCGTTTGGCTGCTCGAAGGAAATTAATCTGTACCGTACAGAATATTGTCCGGAATGTGACGGCAGCGGTGCGAAAAAGGGCAGCGAGGTTGTTACCTGCCCGACCTGCGGCGGCAGCGGTCAGGTTCGTACGATGCAGAGAACAATTTTAGGCAGCATGCAGACAGTAACCACCTGTTCAGCTTGCGGCGGAAAAGGGAAGATTGTAAAAGATCCTTGCCCAAAATGTGCCGGAAAAGGAAAAGTTAGAAAATCAAGAAAAATTAAAGTAAAAATCCCTGCGGGAATTGATAACGGACAGAGCATTTCGCTTCAGGGACAAGGCGATGTTGGGGATAAAGGCGCACCGAACGGGGATTTGTATGTGACGATCCATGTCAAACCGCATGAGATTTTTCAGCGTTCTCGTTTTGACGTTCAGTGCGAGGTGCCAATTACTTTTGTCCAGGCGGCGCTTGGCGCTGAGCTTGAGGTTCCCACACTGGATGGAAAAGTGAAATATATCATTCCGGAAGGAACGCAGTCGGGAACGGTGTTCCGTTTAAAGGGGAAAGGGATCCCGATTTTGCAGCGGAGCGGCCGCGGTGACCAGTATGTAAAAGTGAATGTCGAGGTGCCGAAACATTTGTCTGCAAAACAGAAATCGCTGCTGAAAGAATTTGCAAATTTAGATAAAGGGTCAAATCATGCAAAGCAGAAAAGTTTTTTTGAAAAAATGCGCGACTTAAAATAGATGGGTAAAATAAGCCGCACAGACACATACTATGACCGAAGGAGAGTGACGACTGTGGGCGAGGAATTAACATATGAAACGAAAAATGGATGGAAAAGTGCGGACGAGGCACAGAAAAAAGATATTTTTGCGTTCTCAGAAGATTATATTCAATATTTAAACAAAGGAAAAACGGAGCGTTTGGCTTGCAGTGAGGCGGTGCGTCTTGCCGAAAGAGCGGGATTTTGCGATATTTCTAAAAAAGACCGCTTAAAAGCAGGCGATAAGGTATATCTGGTAAACCGCGCGAAAAGTGTGTATCTTGCAGTGATTGGAGAAGATGACATACAGGAAGGGATTCGGTTTGTCATTGCGCATATTGATTCGCCGCGTATGGATTTAAAACAGAATCCGCTGTATGAGGACTGTGACATGACGCTGTTTAAAACGCATTATTACGGCGGGATCAAAAAATACCAATGGACTGCGCTTCCTCTTGCGCTTGCCGGCGTGGTCTATACCAAAGACGGAAAAAAGATGGATGTTCGCATTGGAGATCAGCTGGGAGATCCTGTGTTTTGTATTACGGATCTTTTGCCGCATTTGGCAGATGCACAGATGCAGAAAAAGGCAACGCAAATTATAGAAGGCGAGAGCCTGAACATATTGATTGGCTCTATTCCTGACGCGGACAGCGAAAAAAATGAGTTTAAAATGGCAATTTTAAAAATTTTGAACGAAAAATATGGAATGGTAGAAGAAGATTTTGTCAGCGCCGAATTAGAAGCATTTCCTGCTGCACCGGCATGTGATGTTGGGTTTGACCGCAGTATGGTCGGCGGATACGGCCAAGATGATCGGGTTTGTGCTTATACGGCGCTAAAGGCAATTTTAGATACAAAAGCCTGCAAAAAGACGTCGGTTTGCGTGTTAGTGGATAAAGAAGAAATTGGCAGCATGGGAAACACAGGAATGCGTTCGGCCTTTTTTGAATTTGCGACTGCGACGTTAATTGAAAAAACAACCGGCAGCTATCATGAGCTAATGCTGAAGAAAACGTTCCGTAATTCCCAGTGCCTGTCGTCAGATGTCAGTGCGGCGGTGGATCCAAACTATGCGGATGTAAACGAAAAAAGGAATGCTGCATTTTTAGGACGAGGCATTGTAATTACAAAATATACAGGGGCGCGCGGAAAATCCGGCACCTCTGATGCCAATGCAGAATTTGTGTACCAAATCCGGAAATTATTCTGCGAGAACAACGTTGTTTGGCAGAGCGGCGAACTGGGAAAAGTTGACGCGGGCGGCGGCGGCACCATCGCACAATATGTGGCAAATTTGGATGTGGATGTGCTGGACTGCGGCGTGGCGCTTCTTTCCATGCACTCACCGTTTGAAATTGCTTCCAAACTGGACGTTTATATGGCATATCAGGCGTACTACGCATTTTACGCGCAGTAATCACGCCGGTAAAACTATTTTGTCAGACCAATTCCCGCCTTTTTTGAATGAGGAAAAAGGCGGGATTTTTGTAATATCACGAAAAACAACTACCATTTTTTGTACATTTTTTACATTGAGCTTTCTATTGTGTTATGTTATAATGAATTTAGATGAAAAAAGCTTATTTTTACCCCAGATTAAAAGTTTTTTTCTTTTGCGTTTGCGTTTTTGTTTTCTTTTTGCTTTTTAAAAACTGCGCGGTTAGGCGCGTAACAAATTTGTTTTTCTGTTTTCTTCAGGAAAAACAAGTATTTTTATCAGCAAATATTTGCCAAAGAGATAATGATGTTTTGTGCGGACAAAATGAAAACGCACTTTTACCAGCTTACCAAATACTTTAGACCGATAAAATTTAAAAGATTTTGCATGGTTTCATACTTTTGTATAAAATCAGCAATCAGTATAAAAAGATTATTTTAACCGGACATTGGATTGTTGTTCTATGGAGCCGGGATGCTCTGGATTGATACCGGGATATGGAAAAATTTTCAAGCTATTTAAATTGACAGCGGAGGTGGAATTGTGGACTTTGCATCCAAAAAAATTGATGAATTAAAGCAAATGGCAAAAGAGCTGGGAATCAAAGGAATCAGTAAATATAAAAAAACGGAGCTGATTGCTCTCATTCAAGAAATGTCAGACCACGCAGAAACAGAAAGTAAAAAAAAGAGTCGGGTAAAAAGAGCGGAAAACGAGGCAAAACCGAAGACGGCAGAAAAGAAAAGGGTTGTACGTAAAAAACAGGGATCTGAAGAACAAACGGTTGCAGATGGGAAACAGGATCAGCAAGACCACGCGGAGCAAACGGAAGAAAATTTTGCCGAGGATAAACCGGACAATCGCGGCGAGACGGAAGAAAATGCAAAACCCGTTCAGCACAAATCCGGTCTTATGCTGCAGGGCGATGATGATATTGTCAGCGGGATTTTAGAAGTGCTGGAGGAAGGGTATGGATTTTTGCGGGGAGAAAATTATTTATCCACCCCAAAAGATGTGTACATTTCCCCTACACAAATCCGGCGCTTTAATTTAAAAACCGGAGATAAAGTGACTGGCATCAGCCGCCGGCCCAAAGAAGGGGAAAAGTTCCCTGCGTTGATTTTTGTGCAGTATGTTAATGACGATACGCCGGATAAGGCAATTCGAAGAAAACCATTTGAATATTTGGTCCCTATTTTTCCGGAGGAACGGATTGTTTTGGAAAACGGCTCCAATGATTTTGCCATGCGTCTGGTGGATTTGATTGCGCCGATTGGAAAAGGTCAGCGCGGCCTGATTGTCGCCCCGCCGAAAGCGGGAAAGACCACGCTGCTGAAAAATATTGCGAACAGCATTGAAGCCAATCATCCGGAAATCGTGCTGATTGTCCTCTTAATTGATGAACGTCCGGAGGAAGTGACGGACATGAAACGCTCAATCAAAGGGGACGTAGTTTATTCTACTTTTGACCAGGTGCCCGAGCACCATGCTAAAGTTGCAGAAATTGTGCTGGAGCGCGCACAGCGATTGGTGGAGCAGAAAAAGGATGTTGTTGTCCTGCTCGACTCAATTACCAGACTTGCCAGAGCGTATAACCTGACGGTTCCTTCCTCAGGCAGAACCTTGTCGGGCGGCTTAGATCCCGGCGCACTGCATAAACCGAAAAAATTTTTCGGGGCGGCGCGCAATATTGAAGACGGCGGCAGCTTAACCATTTTGGCAACGGCTTTGATAGAAACAGGAAGCCGGATGGATGAGGTGATCTTTGAGGAATTTAAAGGGACGGGCAATATGGAACTGCATCTTGACCGGAAATTGTCAGAAAAAAGAATTTTTCCTGCAATTGATATCGTAAAATCCGGTACCAGAAAAGAAGAACTTTTGCAGAGTCAAAAAGAGTTAGAGGCAATTTGGACCATCCGCAGGGAACTTTCCAGCCAAAACTCGCAGGAGGTAACGGAACAGCTGATCAGCAGTCTGATCCGCACGAGAAGCAATGAAGAACTGACCGCCATGATCGGATCCGCTTTTGAGCGCAATGGGACGACAAGAAACGGCCGCGTAAAGCGGTATTAAAAAAAGAATAATAACAGATTAGGAAACCCGCGGCGTTTGGAATTTTTTCAAAACGCTGCGGGTTTTTTTGTGCCGGCTGCTTTTATATAATGACTGCTGAACAATTCTGAAACGCAGCCGCATAGCGGTTTGTAAGCGTTTCAGAATTGTTTAGGTGCAAGGTTTTTGTGCTTTTTTTG
>CASGBM010000025.1 GCA_949299615.1 uncultured Eubacteriales bacterium
CAAAAAAAGCACAAAAACCTTGCACCTAAACAATTCTGAAACGCTTACAAACCGCTATGCGGCTGCGTTTCAGAATTGTTCAGCAGTCATTATATAATATCACATATCTTTTCAAAAATCAATAGTTTTAGAAAATTTAGGTAAATATCATAATTATTTTTTTCTTCTAAATATCTTCTGAAAAAAACTTTGAGAAACAACAGCTCTCGGTTCTTCATCAGAGAGCTGCTTGCTGCCCTCTATTATTTTTTCTGCTAATGCTTTTTGTTTATCTGCAGCCTGAAACAGGTTTTCGTATAGAAACCTGTTTTTTATTCTGTTATTTATGGTTTGCCGCCGAAACAGGCATTATACCGTGGATCCTTTTCTGACAGAAGAGGATCCCGCAGGGAAATTAGGAAAACAGCAAAAAGTGCCGTTTGTTTTACTGCGCATCGCGCACCGCTTTTTGAACAGCTTCTCCCTTTTTCGTTTGCCGGACCCATATAAAATAGGCGATGGCAAGCGGTACGGCTGCGCCAACCCAGGCAATTGGGCTGGCAAAACAAACGCCTTCGTATGAGTGAAAATGGGCAAATAAAAGAGCAAATACACACCGCATCACAAGCTCGCTGGCGCCTGCCATCATAGGCATAAACGGTTTGCCGACGCCCTGCAGAATATTTCGAAAAATATAAATTAAACCTAAAGGGATAAAGAATCCTATGATAATGTTTAAGTAGCGCAAACCGTAGTCAATCGCTTCCCGCTGATCCGCGCGCAAGAACAAGTGCATCATGGATTTGCCAAACAGTAAAATCAGGCCGGCGCAAACCAAGGCACAGATTATTGTGAGCAGAGAAGCCTTCATGGTACCTTCGTGAATGCGGTCATAGCGTCGGGCACCAAGGTTTTGCCCGGCATATGTGGCGCATGTTGCACCCAGAGTCATAAACGGAAGTGTGATGATTTGCTCAACCTTTGAAGATGCAGTAAAGGAGGCAACAACGGTGGGACCAAAACCGTTAATTGCGCTCTGCATCACGATTACGCCAATGGCGGTAATGGAAAACTGCAGTGCCATCGGCATGCCGAGACGAAGCTGAGCGCCGATGGAAACCAAGTCAAACTGCCAATCCTTTCGGTGAAAATGTAAAATTGGAAACTTTTTCATCATAAAAACAAGGCATAAAATGCCGGAAACAAGCTGAGAAATCACCGTGGCATATGCCGCACCTGCAACCCCCATATGGAAGACAGTGATGAATAATAAATCCAAAACAACATTGAGCAAGGAGGATACAATCAAAAAATACAGCGGTGTTTTGCTGTCACCGAGCGCGCGCAAGATACCGGACAGCAGGTTGTAAAACACCATGGCAGGAATTCCGGCAAAAATGACAATGAGATAAGCGTAGGAGTCTTCAATGATTTCTTTCGGTGTTTGCATAACCGTTAAAAGCGGACGCGCTAAAATTACGCTCAGAGCGGTTAAAACCACCGTAATCGCAAGACTTAAATATACAGACATGGCTACGGCGTGCCGCAGGCCGTCTTCATCATCCGCACCGAAACGCTGCGCTGCAATGACAGAAAATCCGCCTGTCATACCGAATACAAATCCCAAAATTAAAAAGGTAAGGGCGCCGGTTGCACCGACAGCACCCAGCGCGTTTGCACTAATGCACTGCCCCACAATGATAGCGTCGACCATATTATAAAACTGCTGAAAAATGTTCCCGATTAAGACCGGGATAGAAAAAGAAATGATGAGTTTCAGCGGACTGCCGCTTGTCATATCTTTTACCATGTGTAGCACCTCAATTTTTTTAAAATGATAACTAAATTGATACGATACATGAAAATACGGTTATGATTTTACTGGAACGGACAATCCTCCTATCACAAAACTGTTAAAGGGATTTTTTGAGAATCCACGCCCATTATACAGCCAGAAAACGTAGTTGTCAATCGGTCAATCCCATAAATTTTTAATAAAAAATGGGAACAAATTTTGTGAAAAATACGGTGTAAAATAATGAGAATCCATGCGGTCATCGTTGGGAAAGGGATACATTTTTAAAAAAGTCGTCAAAATGGCAGCATCTGAAATGATAGAACACAAAAACATAAAATTGCCGTTTCCTTTTTGCTTTTTTCCTTGTATAATAGATAGAGTGCCTAAGTTGAAAAATGAATATCATGTACGCGGAAAAATATTGATGGAGGAAGATAGGATTGATTAAACTGATTGCAACGGATTTAGACGGAAGTTTGCTTCCGGACGATAAAAAAGTACCGGCAGAATTTTTTACCTTGCTGCCGGAATTAAAACAAAGAGGTGTGTCTTTTTTTACTGCCAGCGGCCGCACCTATCGGACGCTGTACCACAACTTTTTCCCTGTGTCCGACGAGATTGGTTATATTTGTGAAAACGGCGCGTGTGTGGTTGTGGAAGGAAAGACCATTATTTCACACACGCTTCTTCCGTCGCAGCTCATGGAAGTATATCAGACGGTAAAAACGCTGCCGGATGTACAGATGGTGCTTTGCGGCAAGAAAAGCGCGTATCATTTAGCATATCCGCCGCGGTTTCATGAACATATTTTAAGCTACCACGTGAACCATACGGTAATTTCGGCGTATGAAGAAGTGCAGGATGCGTTTTATAAAGTGGCAATTTGTGATTTGCGGGAACCGGAAAACAATTCTTTTCCGGTGCTTTCCAAGCGATTTGGCAAACAGTTTAGTATGTTTATTTCCGGAAAATATTGGATGGATATTATGCCGCTGGGCGTAAATAAAGGAACGGCGCTTGCTAAAGTGCAGGAACTTCTATCGGTTACGCCGGAGGAGACACTGGCTTTCGGTGATTATTATAATGATATCGAATTGCTTGCGCAGGCGGGTTACGGTTATGTCATGAAAAACGCTTCTAGGGATATGAAACGGAGAAGCCAATATATCACGCCGCTTACCAATAATGAAAACGGCGTGCTGGAAGTGATTAAAGCCTTGGTGCTAAAATAAATGAGGCCGGGACACCGAAAAGAGATTCTTTTCGGTGTCCCGGTTTTTTATCTGGCAATGGGATCAAGCCCTGTTGGTTTTGCTTGTCTGCTCACGGCGAATTGTTTTCTTTTGGAAGATTGACCAAACCTTCGCGGGAAATATTAACCTTTGCGGTTACACGGAACTGCGCGGAAGGGTAGCGCGCCGGCCAGTTATAATCCTGCCAGGAAGGAAAGTCTGCAAACTTCATTTTTGCCAGTTTTCCATAGCCGGTAACGTCTGCCTGGCAAAAGTTTGCTGTCAGCTCTAAAAACCCTTTTAATTGCGCAGCAATTTGTTCTGATGCCATCTGGTTTAAACCGGATAGCCCTAGCGCCTGAAGATCCGAGGCGGGGCACTCTACGATCTCTGCAGAAAGAGAAACGCTGGCGGTGAGCATGGGAGATTCGCCGAGAGATTCTACCCGTCTGACGCACTTTTTTTTCTGCGTAAGCCGCAGAGTAATGTGTTTTCCCTCTTGTGTGTGTGAGGGCATAGTTAAATATACTTGCTTGAGCTGGCCGGTTAATATATGATAGGACATGGCATCGTGAGAAGAGAGAACCTGGGAGAGCTTTCCGTCTTTTAATACGGCCATTCCTGATACGTCCGTGCGGTTTTCGCTGTTTTTGGACAGATCGCCCGCTTCATAATCTCCGCGTACCGCGTCTGAATCTTCTGTGTGCAGATTGTCTTCTGCGCTTAGGTTTGCAGCAGGCAGAACGGGTTCCTGACCAAGGGCGGAGATGTTAAAATACAGGTCGCGCAGCGTTGTCGCCGGGGTATAGTCACTATTGTTTTTTGAAAACAGCAGGGTATAATATTTGGCAGGGTTGATTTCTAAAGATGGATTTACTGTGCGGATATATTCCTCTGCGCTGCAAAGGGAAATGGCCGTATAGGTATTTGGGCTGAACTGGCTGTCTTTCATAAACAAAGTGACATAATCACCCAGCCCTTCTTTTGCCAGCTCTGCGGAGAACAAAAGAAGTTTGGTATGAGAGAGATTAATTTGCTTACTTAGGCTGTTTTCTGCAATGGAAAGCGCCGTGTAGACATCTTCAGCTTCTATGGTCAGCATGGTTGTGTTTTTATTTTTAGCGGCGGTTTCTTCGCCGCTTTCTTCTCCGGATGAGCCGCCGGAAGCATCCCCGCCTTCACTGCTTCCGCCGGCGATGCTGAGCGGTCGGGCAAATTGGATGGATACCCGCAGTCCTTCTTCGCCTTTATCCAAACCGAGCGCGACCGTAAACGCCATTTCCGTAATTTCATGAGAATAATTGCAGCCGCATAAAAGCAGGCAAACTGCGATTAAAACAACGGCAAATAAACTACGCTTCATGAGTCTGCCTCCTTTTGGCCTTAATAGAAGCTGCGGCAAGAACGAAAAACGGTAAAAGCATGGTCAAAGCCGCAAGTGTGAAGGAAA
This sequence comes from uncultured Eubacteriales bacterium, assembly GCA_949299615.1. Lineage (GTDB taxonomy): Bacteria > Bacillota > Clostridia > UBA1381 > UBA9506 > RGIG1666. The sequence goes on from CASGBM010000025.1 coordinate 4,460, forward strand.
AACGGGATGATATCCGCATGGCATCCATAACGCTTGGAGGCAGATAAGCAATGAAAAACATGAAAGCGGCCACGGGGATAATAAATAGTTTTTCATATTTTGTTTGCGTTGTCTGTCCGATAATCTCTACAATAAAATTGTTGGATAGAGATAAATACAGCAAAGAGGACATAATCCATACCGGATAAAAAATAGCTTCAATACTTTGCGAATTGCCGCCGAGTTTAATGATTCGGATGACTTGATACACCGGCATGAAAAGAGAAGCATTCTCCGGATATTGGGTAGTGAGCACATATCCAAACACAATCATGGACTGAATCGCAATTCCCAGAACGGTTCCCCATATGCAGGCACGGCGAAAGATTTTTTGCGATTTTACATAGGGATACAGCAGAAAGATATAAATTACATCGGTATAAATGGAAAAAGAAGAAAAAGATTCTTTCCATACCAATGCTTGTCCCAATCCCCAGAACGGAAATAAATTGGAAAACTGAAAACTGCTGACCGAGGCAAGCAAAACAAAAAACGATGTAATTAAGATCACTGGAACCAGCAGAGCATGCATTCTCGCTACGCCTTCTACACCGCGGTAGGCGGTAACAATTACAACGATCCCTACCAAAACAGCGGTTAAAAGCGTGGGGATTCGGTAGGGCGTAATCAGATTTATGGTGTCGGCTGCGAGACGCAGCGTAATCGATCCCTGATAAAGCAGCGGTAGCAGAATGAGGAGCGCGCACACCCATTTCCCAATTTTTCCGCCTAAAATTTCCGCAATTTGAATCAAGTTTTTATTTTCAAACCGTCGGTACAGTTTTAAAATAAGAAAGGTAAAAAGCAAAAACAACAGTCCGGAAACCAGCGAAACAATCCATGCGGCGCTCCCAACGCGCCTGCATAAAAGCTGAGGAAGCCCGAGAAGCACTTTAATGATTAGCGCGTTGATTAATATGGATGCGGTTTCAAATTTTCCAAAAGAAATTATTTTATTTTCCACGTCTTCCGCCTCCTCTTCTGCTTGGTTCCCTATTCTGTTCGCATGGCTCTTGTTTTGAGTTATTGTAATCGGGTTTGGATGTTTTTTTATAGTCGCGCCCGACAAAAATGGTCTTAAGGAAACCTTCTCTTGTACGCGGCGCAACCGGAGAAAAGAACCGAACGCCAAATGATTTGGTTGTGCAAAGCATAACCAAATGTAAAAACAGACATACGGTAAAACCTAAAAATCCGGCTACGGCACTTGACAAAATGTAAACAAACTTCATGATCCGAAATGTAATTCCCAGATTATAATTCGGTGTGCTCAGCGATCCAACGGCAGTAAAAGCGACAATGATAATGATAATGGGGCTTACAATATTTGCCGATACGGCCGCCTGGCCTAAAATTAATGCGCCGACAATGCCGATCGACGGACCGCCGATGCTGGGAAATTTAATTTCTGCTTCGCGGATCAGCTCAAAGGAAAGTTCCAAAAGAACCAGTTCGACAATGGTAGGAAACGGCGTCATCTCAAAAGAGGCTTCGAGCGCATAGAGAAGATCGGTTGGAATCATCTCGTGGTGGTACTGCGTGACAACAATGAAAAATCCGGGCAAAAGGACCGATACCGCCAAGGCGATATAGCGCACGATTTGAAGCAGATTTGCATATGGAAGACGCATATAATGGTTGTCGGGTGTTTTCATAAAAGTAAAAAATGTGGCGGGCATCACAAGGGCAAACGGACTTCCGTTTACCATGACAACCACATTCCCGTCACAAATTTCCATGGCTGCGCGGTCCACCCGTTCGGTTGCGAAAATTTGCGGGACAAGCCGGAAGTTAGAATCTTCCAAAAAGTTTTCCAGTTCTTCAGAGGTAAAAATGTAATCCGCATCCACCTGTCCCATTCGTTTTTTTACTTCCGCAATCAAACTGTCGTTTGCAAGGTTTTTAATATATAAAAGGGCGCATGGAGTTTTGCTTTTTTTCCCGATCTGTACGTTTTCAATTATGAGGTTTGGGTCTTTTATTGTCTTTCGGATCAGCGCCGTGTTCATACGAATCAGTTCTGTAAAACCTTCCTGCGGCCCCAAAATTGTGCCTTCGGTAGAAGGTTTTGACAGGCTCCTTTTTTCCCACCCTTTTACGTCTGCTACATAGCAGCGAGCAATACCGTCAACAAAAATACCGCACCCACCGAAACAAACAAGATCAATGGCTTTTTCATAAGTTTCGGTTACAGTAACATCGTTCTGTGTAATCAGCTGCTGGCTGATGTATTCGATTTCACCGCACTTTGGCGGCATGACAGCGGTGGCCTGCATTAGGGGCCGCAGCACAAAATGCCCGATGTTGTCACGGTTGGACAGTCCGTCAAAATAAAAAATAAAAGCGTCTGCCGTCCGGTCGGGCAGCACGACTTTCAGCCAGCGCAGGATCAGGTCGCCGGAATCCGGGTAACTCATAAATTCTTTGATTTTTTTAAAATTTTCCTGAATGTTTTCTGTGATCGGAATATTTTGATCCGGCATGGGAATCAAATGGTTATTTTGTTCTTTTAAAATATATCCTTCCGTGGTTTTATGGAAATCTAAAAAATTTTGCCATACTCCCATCGTATGCCTCCAAACATTTATTCTTAGCATTATTATAGACATTAAATGGTAAGAATATACAAATAGAACACAATTCGGTTGCGCAAGCTAAACCATAAAAAACACTGCGATTCTATACCTGTCTATTCGCCGGCATAACAAAAAATCCATTATTTTTTTAGAAAAATGGTCTTGACATCTTGAATCTCATGTGGTAATATAATAAATTGCATTATATACTCAAAATAGGTGTTCTATGCGAAAAAAACAGGGACAGATTTTGTAGTATTGACGGTAAAACGGTGTTTTTTTCTGATAAAATTTATGAATGTTGTTCAGGGACAAGAAACATTGGCCTTTTTAAAGCTGTAAAAATGGAGTTTATTTTTACATAAAAATGAGAGAGGTATTTACCGGAAAAGCATCTTGGCTTTTTACATGGACAACGTATCATTAATATGTAATTTTGCAGCAACGCGTTTTGTTCTTTTTAGTTTAAAATATGAGCCGGGTGGCGAAAAAAGCAATTCTTGTGTAATTTGACAGCAACGGTCCAAAAGGCCGTCAATAATTAATGGGGTGATTGAATTTATGGTACATCCAATTCAATTGGGTAAAAATGTTAGAATGAGTTATGCCAAGATTGATGAAGTCCTGGATATGCCAAACCTTATAGAGGTGCAGAAAAACTCGTATAACTGGTTTTTGGAGGAAGGCTTAAAAGAAGTTTTTCGGGACATATCTCCGATTACTGACTATACGGGAAACCTCGTTTTGGAATTCATTGATTACAGGCTGGAAGACAAAGTAAAATATTCGGTAGAAGAATGTAAAGAGCGCGACACCAATTATGCGTCACCCCTAAAGGCCAGGGTTCGGCTGATTAATAAAGAAACGGGAGAAGTGAAAGAACAGGAAATCTTTATGGGTGATTTCCCGTTGATGACAGAGCAGGGAACGTTCATTATTAATGGAGCAGAACGTGTTATCGTTAGCCAGTTGGTGCGTTCTCCCGGCGTGTATTATGCGATGACGCATGATAAAACAGGAAAAGAGCTGTTTAGCTCTACCGTCATCCCATACCGGGGCGCATGGCTTGAATATGAAAATGATGTAAATGATGTCATTTCCGTCCGGATTGACAGAACGAGGAAACTGCCGATCACGGTGTTTATTCGCGCGCTCGGAATTGAACGGGACGATGAGATTATAGACCTGTTTGGGGAAACAGAACCGCTTTTAATCACACTGGAAAAAAGTGCGTCCATTCAAACGCAGGATGACGCTTTGATTGAGATATATAAAAAGCTGCGTCCGGGCGAACCCCCTACGGTAGATAGTGCAAAGTCTCTATTAATGGGGCTGTTGTTTGATCCTAAACGGTATGATTTAGCAAAAGTAGGCCGTTTTAAATACAATCAAAAATTAGCTCTGGCTCCGCGTATTACAGGCTTTGTTACAAAAAATGCCGTGGCAGATCCGCGCACGGGTGAAGTGATTGCAGAAGCGGAAACCTATCTGACGCGCGATCTGGCAGAGAAAATGGAGCGCGCCGGAGTAAACGAAGTAATTATTGATGTAAACGGAAAAGCCATTAAAGTTTTTTCTAACCATATGGTAGACATCCACGAGTTTGTGGATTTTGATATCAGCGAAGTAAATATTACCGAAAAAGTTAAGCTGGATGTTTTACAGGAAATTCTTGACAGTACAGACGACGAGGAAGAAATAAAAGATCAAATCAAGCGCCGTATAGAAGAGCTGATTCCAAAACATATTGTAAAAGAGGATATTTTAGCTTCGATCAATTATCAGATCGGTTTGATGTATGGCGTGGGCAAAACGGATGACATTGACCATTTGGGCAATCGCCGCCTGCGTTGCGTGGGTGAGTTGCTGCAAAACCAGTTCCGCATTGGTTTGTCCCGAATGGAGCGTGTGGTCCGGGAACGCATGACGATTCAGGATCTCGATATTGTAACGCCGCAGGCGCTGATTAATATCCGTCCGGTGGTGGCAACAATTAAAGAATTTTTTGGTTCCTCCCAGCTGTCACAGTTTATGGATCAGCTCAACCCGCTGTCAGAATTGACACATAAAAGAAGATTGTCAGCTCTGGGGCCGGGTGGTCTGTCCCGTGACCGCGCAGGGTTTGAAGTTCGTGACGTGCACCATTCGCACTATTCGAGAATGTGTCCGATTGAGTCGCCGGAAGGTCCGAACATTGGTTTGATATCGTCTCTTGCAACCTATGCACGCATCAGTGAACATGGCTTTATTGAAGCGCCTTACCGCCGCGTGGATAAGGCAGCCGGCGTGGTAACGGGCGACATTGAATATATGACGGCAGACCGGGAAGATGAATTTATTATCGCCCAGGCCAATGAGCCTCTCGATGACAACGGCCGGTTTATCCATAAAAAAGTCAGTGCGCGCTACAAAGATGAAATTTTGGAAGTAGAGGCGAGCAAAGTAGATTATATGGACGTTTCGCCAAAACAGGTTGTTTCTGTGGCAACAGCAATGATTCCGTTTTTGGAAAACGATGACGCAAACCGTGCCCTCATGGGATCAAATATGCAAAGACAAGCAGTACCGCTCCTTAGAACCGATTCGCCGATCATTGGGACCGGCATGGAATATAAAGCGGCAAAGGACTCCGGGGTCGTAGTTTTGGCAAAAGAAGACGGAATTGTCAGCAAGGTAAGCGCTGACGAAATTGTAGTCAAAGGAACGGACGGCACGATTCATAAATATAAACTGATCAAATTTACCCGTTCCAATCAAGGTACCTGCATCAATCAGCGTCCCATTGTTTCTGAGGGCGAGGTTGTGAAAAAAGGAGACATCATTGCAGACGGTCCGTCAACCAATAAAGGGGAAATTGCTCTTGGCCGCAATATCCTGATTGGATTTATGACTTGGGAAGGCTATAACTATGAAGACGCAATGCTCATCAGTGAAAAGCTGGTACGAGACGATATATTGACTTCTATCCACATTGAAGAATATGAATGTGAAGCAAGAGACACCAAGCTGGGTTCGGAAGAGATTACACGGGATATTCCAAACGTCGGCGAAGACGCGCTTAAAGATTTGGACGAACGCGGAATTATTCGTATTGGTGCCGAGGTGCGTTCCGGAGATATTTTAGTTGGAAAAGTAACGCCGAAGGGTGAAACGGAACTGACTGCTGAAGAAAGACTGCTTCGTGCTATTTTCGGTGAAAAGGCGCGCGAAGTGCGCGATACGTCCTTGCGTGTGCCGCATGGGGAATATGGTATTATTGTGGACGTTATCGTGTTTGACAGGGAAAAAGGCGATGAGCTGCCGCCGGGAGTAAACCGTTTGGTACGTTGCTATATTGCGCAGAAAAGAAAGATTTCTGTCGGTGATAAAATGGCAGGACGTCATGGAAATAAGGGTGTTATTTCGCGAATTCTTCCGGAAGAAGACATGCCGTTTTTGCCGGATGGCACGCCGCTGGAAATTGTATTAAACCCGCTAGGCGTTCCATCCCGTATGAATATCGGTCAGGTGCTTGAGGTTCACTTGGGGCGCGCGGCGAGAGAGCTTGGCTGGAAGGTTGCAACACCCGTATTTGACGGAGCAAACGAAGAAGATATTATGGATGCTCTTGAGCAAGCCGGGCTTGACCGCGACGGGAAAACCGTGCTTTACGATGGCAGAACCGGCGAGCCGTTTGATAACCGGGTTACAGTCGGTATTATGTATATTTTGAAACTGGCGCACTTAGTGGACGATAAGATCCATGCCCGTTCCACAGGTCCATACTCGCTGGTAACACAGCAGCCGCTGGGAGGAAAAGCGCAGTTTGGCGGACAGAGATTCGGGGAAATGGAAGTTTGGGCGCTGGAAGCATATGGCGCCGCGTATACCCTTCAGGAAATTTTGACGGTAAAATCGGACGATATTGTCGGCCGTGTGAAAACTTATGAGTCCATTGTCAAAGGAGAAAGCGTTCCAAAGCCGGGTATTCCGGAATCCTTTAAGGTACTGATTAAGGAACTGCAAAGTTTGTGCCTTGACATGCGCGTGCTGGATGAAAACATGCAGGAAGTTACTTTGCGTGATTCCTCTGAGGAAGAAGACGCCAATATGGGTATGGCCATCCGTGACGATGCGGCGTTTATTGACCTGGGTCTGGATGAAGATGATGCGGAAGACTCAGAGATTGCCGATGATGAGGAAGAAGATGTTGATATGGATCTGGACGATGATATTGACATTGATGAAGATGCAGAGGATGATTCTGATCTGCTTGAAGAGGAAGACGCGGATGAATTTGATGAAAGTTTAGGAGACGAAGAAGATTTTATTGATGATTTAGACCTTTTGTAGGCCGCTGGAAAAAAGTGCCCATCAAATTCAGAAATGGAGATGAAACGATTGTCAGAAAATAGTTTTGAAGCGATTAAAATTGGTCTTGCCTCCCCGGAATTGATTCGGGAATGGTCCCGCGGCGAAGTGAAAAAACCGGAAACGATTAATTATAGAACTTTAAAGCCGGAACGCGACGGTTTGTTTTGTGAACGCATTTTCGGTCCAACCAAGGACTGGGAATGTCACTGCGGAAAATATAAACGCATCCGACATAAAGGTATTGTTTGTGACCGCTGCGGCGTTGAAGTGACGCGCGCAAGAGTCCGCCGGGAACGCATGGGTCATATTGAACTGGCGGCTCCGGTTTCGCACATTTGGTATTTTAAGGGAATCCCGTCAAGGATGGGGTTGCTGCTTGAAATGACGCCGCGTACACTGGAGAAAGTGCTGTACTTTGCCTCCTACGTCGTAATTGATCCCGGAGAGCGCACCGAGCTGGAGAAAAAGCAGATTCTTTCGGAAAAAGAATACCGGGAATTTGTTGAAAAATATGGAAACCGTTTCCGCGCCGGCATGGGAGCGGAAGCGATTAAAGAGCTTTTAGCAGAAATCGATTTGGAAGAGCTGTCAAAAGAACTAAAGCTGGAGCTGGAAACTGCAACAGGACAGAAAAAAGTTCGGCTGATAAAACGCTTGGAAGTGGTGGAATCGTTCCGCTTGTCCGGGAATAAACCGGAATGGATGATTTTAGATGTCGTGCCGGTAATTCCGCCGGATCTGCGCCCAATGGTACAGCTCGATGGCGGGCGCTTTGCAACGTCTGATTTAAATGACCTGTACCGCCGCGTGATTAACCGGAACAACCGTTTAAAGAGGCTTTTGGATCTTGGCGCGCCGGAGATTATAGTGCGCAACGAAAAAAGAATGCTGCAAGAAGCGGTTGACGCGCTCATTGATAACGGCCGCCGCGGCAGGCCGGTGACAGGCCCCGGAAACCGTCCGCTCAAATCCTTGTCAGATATGCTAAAAGGAAAGCAGGGGCGTTTCCGTCAGAATTTGCTAGGAAAACGTGTGGACTACTCCGGCCGTTCCGTTATTGTTGTCGGCCCGGAACTGAAAATATACCAGTGCGGGTTGCCGAAAGAAATGGCGATTGAGCTTTTCAAGCCGTTCGTAATGAAAAAATTAGTCAACGACGGTCTTGCGCATAATATCAAGAGCGCAAAGCGTATGGTAGAGCGCGTAAAGCCTGAGGTTTGGGACGTACTCGAGGATGTCATTAAAGACCATCCGGTGCTTTTAAACCGTGCGCCTACGCTGCATAGATTAGGGATTCAGGCGTTTGAGCCGATTTTGGTAGAAGGCCGGGCGCTGAAGCTTCATCCTCTTGTATGTACCGCGTATAATGCGGACTTTGACGGCGACCAGATGGCAATCCATCTCCCGCTTTCACCGGAGGCACAGTCAGAAGCAAGATTCCTTATGCTGTCGGCAAACAACCTGTTAAAACCGCAGGACGGCCGGCCGGTTACCGTTCCGACGCAGGATATGGTACTGGGCGCTTATTACCTGACGATTGATGATGAGAATGAACCGGGGGCAGGAAAGGTATTTTCTGAACCGAATGAGGCGCTTTTGGCTTATACGAACGGTGTTATCGGGATTCACGCGCCGATTAAAGTGCGCATGAGCAAAGAGGTTGACGGTGTACAGCGCAGTGCGCTTGTTTCTGTCACTGCGGGGCAGCTGATTTTTAATGAGGCAATTCCGCAGGATCTTGGATTCGTTGACAGAAGCCTGCCGGAAAATGAATTCCGTTTGGAAGTGGACTTCCTCTGCACGAAAAAGGAACTTGGTAAAATCGTTGATAAATGCATCCGCGTCCACGGCTTGACGCAGACGGCGGAGGTTTTGGATAGGATTAAGGCGTTGGGCTTTAAGTATTCTACCCGCGGTGCTATAACCGTTAGTATTTCTGATATGAAAGTGCCTGAGGAGAAAAAACAGTACCTCCAAGATGCAGAGGATGCGGTGGATAAGATTACCAAACAGTTTATGCGCGGCCTGCTTTCTGAAGAAGAGCGTTATAACCAGGTGATTGCTGTATGGACAGAAACCATTGATAAAGTGACAAAAGCACTTATGGATAATTTGGATAAATTTAATCCAATCTATATGATGGCACATTCCGGAGCGCGCGGTTCGCAAAACCAGATCCGCCAGCTTGCCGGTATGCGCGGCTTGATGGCAGATACGTCCGGTAAAACAATTGAGGTTCCGATCCGGGCAAATTTCCGTGAAGGTCTAAATGTTTTGGAATATTTTGTATCGTCACACGGCGCGAGAAAAGGTCTGGCCGATACCGCTTTGCGTACAGCAGACTCCGGTTACCTGACAAGAAGATTGGTTGATGTCAGTCAGGATGTTATTATCCGTGAGGAAGACTGCGGCACGACAAACGGCATTGAAGTGTTTGATATTAAAGACGGCAAGGAAATGATAGAAGGTCTGTTTGACCGCTTAAACGGCCGCTATGCGGCGGAAGACATCGTCCATCCGCAAACGGGTGAGGTGCTTGTAAAGAGGAATGAATTAATTACAGAAAAAATGGCAAAAACTATTGTGGATGCCGGTGTTGAGCGCGCAAAAATTCGTTCTGTTCTCACATGCCAGTCCCGCGTTGGAATTTGTGCAAAATGCTATGGTTCTAACCTTGCTTCCGGCGATCCGGTGCCGATTGGGGAATCGGTGGGTATCATTGCGGCACAGTCCATCGGCGAACCTGGTACGCAGCTGACGATGAGAACGTTCCATACCGGTGGTGTTGCCGGAGATGACATTACGCAAGGTCTTCCGCGTGTTGAGGAACTGTTTGAAGCGCGCAAACCGAAAGGTCTTGCCATTATCGCCGAAAACGGCGGTACAGTCAGCATCATAGAGAACAAGAAAAAACGTGAAATTATGATCCACAACGATGAGGAGAAAGATGCAAAGCCATATCTTATTCCATATGGTTCCCGTCTGAAGGTTTCCGACGGACAGGTTGTGGAGAAAGGCGATGAGCTGACGGAAGGAAGCGTTAATCCGCATGATATTTTAAGAATTAAAAACTTATCTGCGGTTCAACAATATTTGATTCAGGAAGTACAGAGGGTATACCGGCTGCAGGGCGTTGATATTAATGACCGCCACATTGAGGTCATTGTGCGTCAGATGCTGCGCAAGGTCCGGATTGAAGAAGCCGGAGATACCAACTTCCTTGCTGGTTCACTGGTTGACGTGAATGAATTTGAACTGGAGAACGAACGCATGGAAAAGGAAGGGAAAATTCCTGCAACCTGTACCCGGATCATTCTGGGAATTACCAAGGCTTCTCTGACAACAGATTCCTTCTTGTCTGCGGCATCCTTCCAGGAAACCACAAGAGTATTAACAGAGGCTGCTACAAAAGGTAAAATTGATCCTTTGGTTGGTTTAAAGGAAAATGTAATAATAGGAAAATTAATTCCGGCAGGCACAGGGATGCCCATTTACCAAAACACTTCTGTTCATCAGGCGCACAACGAGACAGAAACAGAGAAGGAAGAAGAACCATACATGAACTTCGTTGCGGAGAACAGCGATTATATCGGTTCTAATGTAGTGCCGGAAACAACTGGTTTTGAAGAATAATTTTAATTTTAAAATGTCCGGACAGCTGACCGAAAAAAGTATTGACACAATTATCCCATTATGCTAAAATAAGTGGGTGTGCTTAAATGGAGTGTGGGTATCATGCAAGGCGACCTTATGGGTTTACGGTTTCACGTTGGAGTAAAGCAGTCTACGGAGGCTGTTTTAGACGGTTCTGCGGAAAAAGCGTTTATCGCTCAGGATGCGGATGAACATGTAAAAACTCCGTTTGAGGAACTGTGCAGAGAAAATTTGGTACCCGTAGAATATGTACCTACAAAACAGCAGCTGGGAAAGGCTTGCGGCATTAGTGTGGGCGCCGCATGCGCAGTTATTTTAAGGAGAACGAAATAGGTTTTGCTGTTCTGTTCCGGCGCTTGCCGTGGCAATTGCGCCGGAGTTCACATGTGCTTATATTAAGTAAAATTAATATATGAAATTTATAAAAGAGAGGAGGACGCTATCCATGCCAACATTTAACCAGCTAGTGAGAAAAGGCAGGGAGACTTCTGTAAAAAAATCAACGGCTCCGGCTCTTTTAAAGAGCTTGAACACGCTGAAAAAGAAGACGACAGATGCCAAGTCACCGCAAAAGAGGGGCGTATGCACTTCTGTAAAAACCATGACACCGAAAAAGCCAAACTCAGCGCTTAGAAAACTTGCCAGAGTTAGGCTTACAAACGGGATCGAGGTTTCCGCATACATTCCCGGAATTGGGCACAACCTTCAGGAACACAGTGTTGTACTGATTCGCGGAGGCAGAGTAAAAGACCTTCCTGGTGTAAGATACCATATCATTCGCGGTTCTTTGGATACCTCTGGTGTTGCAAACCGTAACCAGGCCCGGTCAAAATATGGCGCTAAAAGACCGAAGAAGAAATAATTTTAGCGCAAAAATCACATCATAGATGCTGGTACGGGTTTGTAAGGATAGATTGTCTTGACATATATTTGTACTGGCTGCTAGCGGCTCAAAGGAGCCGAGTACCTGTGATTTCATTTTAATTGAATAATGAAGGAGGGAAGTTCAGTGCCAAGAAGAGGTTTTATAGCAAAAAGAGAAGTATTGGCAGACCCGCTTTACAACAGCACAGTTGTTACTCGTCTGATTAACAATATTATGCTGGATGGTAAAAAGGGGACCGCGCAGAAAATTGTGTACGGCGCGTTTGAGATAGTAAAAGAAAAGACGGGCAAAGACCCGCTCGAAGCGTTCCAGCAGGCAATGGATAATATTATGCCGGTTTTGGAAGTAAAAGCAAGACGTGTCGGCGGTGCGACTTATCAGGTTCCGATTGAAGTTCGTCCGGAAAGACGGCAGACTTTGGGGCTCAGATGGCTCACCACATATAGCCGCGCAAGAAACGAAAAGACGATGAAAGAGCGTTTGGCTGCTGAGATCTTAGATGCAATCAACGAGACTGGTGCAGCTGTTAAGAAAAAAGAAGATACGCATAAAATGGCAGAAGCAAACAAAGCGTTTGCACACTATCGCTGGTAATTGTACCGCGGTGTTATTTCGCACAGGAACTGTGCATAATGGAAGAAAGGAGGACTATTGGTGGCAAGAGAATATTCTCTACAAAAGACCAGAAATATTGGTATTATGGCTCATATCGACGCTGGAAAAACGACTACAACAGAACGTATTTTGTTCTATACGGGCCGTGTGCATAAAATTGGCGAAACACACGAAGGCGCAGCGACGATGGACTGGATGGCACAGGAGCAGGAACGTGGTATAACCATTACATCTGCTGCAACAACCTGCCACTGGCTGAACCATAGAATCAATATTATTGATACACCGGGACATGTTGACTTTACAGTTGAAGTTGAGCGTTCCCTGCGCGTACTGGACGGCAGCGTCACAGTATTCTGCGCAAAAGGCGGTGTGGAACCGCAGTCAGAGACCGTTTGGCGTCAGGCGGATACGTATGGCGTTCCGCGTATGGCATATGTCAATAAAATGGACATTATGGGTGCAGATTTTTACAATGTTGTAAAAATGATGAAGGAAAGACTGCAGTGTAACGCTGTGCCGATTCAGCTTCCGATTGGTTCAGAAGACACCTATAAGGGGTTGGTTGACCTCGTATTAAACAAAGCGTTTGTTTATTACGATGATTTAGGAAAAGATATCCGGGAGGAGGAAATTCCGGATGATATGAAGGATCAGGTGGAGGAGTACCGCCAAAACCTGTTAGAGTCTGTGGCTGAAACCGATGAAGCTCTGATGGAAAAATATTTGGAAGGCGAAGAGCTTACGGTTGATGAGATTAAAAAAGCTATCCGTAAAGCAACGATTGCGAATGATATGGTTCCTGTCCTTTGCGGTACTTCGTATCGGAACAAGGGCGTACAGAAACTATTAGATGCTATTGTTGACTATATGCCTTCTCCTTTGGATGTTCCGCATATCAAAGGCGTGGATATGGATGGTAATGAAGTAGAAAGCCCGTCTTCAGATGATGCGCCGTTTGCAGCGCTTGCATTTAAAATTATGACGGACCCGTTTGTTGGAAAACTTTGCTTTTTCCGTGTGTATTCCGGTACGCTGGACGCAGGTTCCCACGTGCTGAACTCCACAAAGGATAATAAGGAAAGAATCGGTCGTATTCTGCAGATGCATGCAAACGACAGAAAAGATATTGATAAGGTTTATGCGGGTGATATTGCCGCAGCGGTTGGATTGAAAAATACGACAACCGGCGATACCCTGTGTGACCCGAATCATCCGATTATCTTAGAGTCTATGGAATTCCCGGATCCGGTTATCCGTGTTGCCATTGAACCTAAGACCAAAGAAGGCCAGGAAAAAATGGGCATTGGCCTTTCTAAGCTGGCAGAAGAAGACCCAACCTTCCAGACCTATACGGACGAAGAAACCGGACAAACCATTATTGCCGGTATGGGTGAGTTGCATCTGGAAATTATTGTTGACCGTCTGCTGCGCGAATTCAAAGTAGAGGCAAACGTAGGTAAGCCGCAGGTTGCGTATAAAGAAACGATCCGCAAGGCGGTTGACGTGGAGCATAAATATGCAAGACAGTCCGGTGGTAAAGGACAGTATGGTCACGTTTTGATGAAACTGGAACCGCTGGAACCGGGTGCCGGCTATGAATTTGTTAATAAAATTGTCGGCGGTGCAATTCCGAAAGAATATATTCCGGCAGTTGACGCCGGTGTTCAGGGAGCTATGCAGTCCGGTGTCTTGGCAGGTTATCCTGTTGTGGATGTACGCGTAACGCTTTATGACGGTTCTTATCACGAAGTTGACTCTTCTGAAATGGCGTTTAAAATCGCAGCGTCTATGGCATTTAAAGATGGCTCGAAAAAAGCGGATCCCGTTTTAAAAGAGCCGGTTATGCAGGTTGACGTGGTTGTTCCGGAAGAATATATGGGCGACGTTATGGGTGACTTGAATTCCCGCCGCGGACAAATTCAGGGAATGGAAGCCCGTGCGGGAGCACAGGCAATTCACGCGTTTGTTCCGCTTTCTGAAATGTTTGGATATGCAACGGAGCTGCGTTCCAGAACGCAGGGACGTGGTCAGTACACCATGCAGCCGAGTCACTATGAGGAAGTTCCGAAGAGCATCCAGGAACAGATTATTACGGCAAGATCTAAGAAAGATTAATGATAAACTATTGCATTTTTTATAAAAAAGTTATACAATAGTCTCAATGAAAATTATAATATTTAAATAGGGAGGAAAAACAAATGGCAAAGGCTAAATATGAGAGAACGAAACCGCACGTTAACATTGGTACCATTGGTCACGTTGACCACGGCAAAACTACTCTGACGGCTGCTATTACAAAAGTTCTGGGTTTACTTGGCAGAGCTGATTTTAAGGCATACGATCAGATCGACGGTGCGCCGGAAGAAAGAGAAAGAGGAATCACGATTTCTACCGCTCACGTTGAATACGAAACCGAGACAAGACACTATGCTCACGTTGACTGCCCGGGACACGCTGACTACGTTAAGAACATGATCACCGGTGCTGCTCAGATGGACGGTGCAATCTTGGTTGTATCTGCTGCTGACGGTCCAATGCCTCAGACCCGTGAGCACATTCTGCTCGCTCGTCAGGTTGGCGTTCCTTACATCGTTGTTTATTTGAACAAAGCAGATCAGGTTGACGATCCAGAACTTTTAGACCTGGTTGAAATGGAAGTGCGTGAACTTTTGAATGAATACGAATTCCCGGGAGATGACACCCCGATCGTTGTTGGCTCTGCTTTGCAGGCTTTGGAATCGGATTCTACCGATCCGAACGCTCCGGAATATGAATCCATTCTGAAATTGATGGATGCTGTTGACAGCTATATCCCGACTCCGGAAAGAAAGACTGACCTGCCGTTCTTGATGCCTGTTGAGGACGTATTCTCTATTACAGGCCGTGGTACTGTTGCAACTGGTAGAGTTGAAAGAGGTACCTTGAACATGAACGATGAAGTTGAAATCGTTGGTTTGGCTGATGAGGCTAGAAAAGTTGTTGTTACCGGTATCGAAATGTTCCGCAAACTGCTGGATCAGGCAGAAGCTGGTGATAACATTGGTGCGCTGCTGCGTGGCGTTCAGAAGAATGAAATTGAAAGAGGTCAGGTTTTGGCAAAACCGGGTTCCATTCACCCGCACACAGAATTTAAAGGCGAAGTTTACGTTCTGACTAAAGATGAAGGTGGACGTCATACTCCGTTCTTTAACAACTACAGACCACAGTTCTATTTCAGAACAACCGACGTTACCGGTGTTGTTAAACTGCCGGATGGCGTTGAAATGTGCATGCCTGGTGATAACGTTTCCATGGAAGTGGAATTGATTACACCAATCGCTATTGAAGAAGGTCTGCGTTTTGCTATTCGTGAAGGCGGCAGAACAGTTGGTTCCGGTGTTGTTTCTTCTGTTGCGAAATAATTCAGTTTTAAGCAAATGATTTGGCTGTGCAGCAATTGCTGCACAGCCGTTTTTTATAATGGATTTTGCCGAATTTTCAAATGAATTTATATAAAAAAGTCTGGTCCGTGATCTATGCGCTGATAATGTGAAATAAATCCTAAAAATATTAAAAAAAGTGTTGACATGAGAGTCCGTCTGTGCTATAATATCATTCGTCGGCAAAACTGAGAATGCGTAGCGTGCACATGGCACTAAGTTCGCGGCTTGGTTATAGCTGGTTTATTTTATGGTTAATTGGCCCGGTAGTTCAGTTGGTTAGAATGCCAGCCTGTCACGCTGGAGGTCGACGGTTCGAGCCCGTTCCGGGTCGCCAATTTGCCTCTGTAGCTCAGTCGGTAGAGCAGGGGACTGAAAATCCCCGTGTCGGTGGTTCGATTCCGCCCGGAGGCACCAATCCATTTGGGTTTGGTGCTGTAAAGTGAGGCAGTATAGGAATACAGTTTTTCGCCGATGTTTTATAGTAGTTCATGATGCGGGAGTGGCTCAGTGGTAGAGCGTCACCTTGCCAAGGTGAACGTCGCGAGTTCGAATCTCGTCTTCCGCTCCAATTAAAATCTTGCCTCTAAGGCCTGAGGCAAGATTTTATTTCAATTAGGAGTTCTTTTTGAAAGCAAGCTGCATAAAATATAAAGAACATATTGTTTGGCGCCATAGCCAAGTGGTAAGGCATGGGTCTGCAACACCCTGATTCCCCAGTTCAAATCTGGGTGGCGCCTCCAAAGAAAGCGGCCAAAAAAGATACATGTCTTGTTTGGCCAGTGTTTAAGAGGGTTTGCGGGATTCCCGCAGACCCTCTTTTCAAAAAGATTTTTGGAGATACCTCACCTCTGTTTAGACGGACCTGAACGGGGGAAGGTATTTTCAAAAGATTTTGCAAAGAAAA
>CASGBM010000026.1 GCA_949299615.1 uncultured Eubacteriales bacterium
CTTTAAGTTCATCTTTGCAAATTCTGATGTAACCAAACACAGCGTTCCTCCAACTATAGTCAATTGTGCGATTGAAAAAATCCATCTTTATTCGCTGACGCAGACCTATTATATCACACTGTTTCACAAATAGAAACTATTTAATTGTTAAAATTTTATAAATAAAAATCAAAAAAGAAGTTTCTTCTCTTTATAATATATGATCGCTGTGGAGTTTTAAACAAAAATACGGATTACCGTTAAAAATATCTTTGCAGCAATTTTTTAAAATCATTTTGCCGCATTCTCATTTATCGTTTCCGTTTCTGCATGTGATATGCTGCACGAAGCAAGCATTTGTCCGGCAAAAACTTTTCAAAAAAATGAGCTGCTTTCATCATCATCCCGGGAACAATCACCAGTTTTGCGTCAAACATTTTTTTTACCGCATATTTAGCAACCGCTCTGCTTTGCAATCCTTTTACACTGAATCTGACGTTCGCTTTTTCATCAAATTCAGTGCGCACAGGCCCGGGACACAGCGTGCAAATGCGTACCTTGCTGTTTTCTCTTCTGAGTTCTTCATAGATCGCTTCAGAAAGTCGGAGCACGTACGCTTTCGTTGCATAATATGCCGCAAGAAGCGGGCCGGGGACAAAAGCGGCAGAAGAAGCAACATTTAAAATATAACCTTTGTTTTTCTTTTTAAAATCCCGCAGAAATAATTTGGTTAAAATGTGAACCGCCCGCACGTTTACATCCAGCATGGACAGCTCTTTTGCAAGATCATTTTCCGCAAAAGTTCCAAAAAGTCCAAAGCCGGCATTATTAACCAAAATATCAATATTAAAATGCTTTGTTTTTTCATAAAGGTCAAAACAATCCTTTTCCACAGAAAGATCACAGGCAATTACCGTTACTTCCACAGGGAGCTCTTTTGCCAGCTCAAGCATTCGCTCTGTCCTGCGCGCCGCCAAAACCAGATCAATCCCACGGGCAGCTAGTTCTCTTGCAATATCTCTTCCGATTCCTGAACTTGCTCCTGTAATCAATGCTCTCATAGCCGCCGCCTCCCTGGTTTAACGTCCTTCAGAATATTGCTCCAAAAGCTCTTCTTTCATTTTCCAAAGTTTCGGTGATAGATCTACATAATATTTATGAGGGTTTTCAAAACGCTTTACTTCATCCCAAAGCTTATCAATCTGCTCCGCACAATATTGTTTCACGCTATGGACATCCGGACATTGATATACGCATTTTCCGTTAATAAATAAAGGAACCATCAATTTTTCAGCACGGAAATTGGTCAGTTTTTTCCGTTTCCACGTATGATCGGGGTCAAAAATCTCATACGGCTTTGAATCATCGATTTCTTCTCCCCGTAGCGTAATCACATCTGCCACGGCTTCGCCGCTTTCTTTCGAATACAGGCGGTAAACCTGCTTAAATCCGGGGTTGGTAATTTTGGTTGTGTTCTCGCTGATTTTAATTCTGGGAACAATTTCCCCATTTTTTTCCAATGCTGCCAATTTATAAACGCCGCCAAACACAGGCTCGGAACGGGACGTAATCAGCCGCTCGCCGACACCAAATGAATCAATTTTTGCTCCCTGCATCAAAGTGTCTCGGATAATATATTCATCCAAAGAATTTGACGCCGTAATCGTACAATCACAAAAGCCGGCGTCATCTAACATCCGCCGCATTTTTTTGGTTAAATATGCAATGTCCCCGGAATCAATTCGTACGCCTTTCGGACGAAATCCTTTCGGCAAAAGCACTTCCTTAAATACGCGGATTGCATTTGGTATTCCGGATTTTAAAACATTATATGTATCCACAAGCAGGATACAGTTTTCCGGATAAATTTCTGCGTAGGCTTTAAATGCGTCATATTCTGAATCAAACAGCTGGACCCAGCTATGCGCCATAGTTCCCAAAGCGGGAATCCCATAATCGCGGTCTGAAATAGAGCAGGCAGTTCCGCAGCAACCGGCAATATATGCGGCTCTAGCCCCCAGCATCGCCCCGTCGTACCCTTGCGCCCGGCGCGAACCAAACTCCATTACTGCGCGGCCTTCCGCGGCACGTACAATTCGGTTCGCTTTGGTTGCAATCAGCGATTGATGATTTACGGTCAATAGGATCATCGTCTCGATAAATTGCGCTTCAATAACCGGTCCGCGCACCGTTACAATCGGTTCCTGCGGAAAAATCGGCGTGCCTTCCGGAATGGTCCATACATCGCAGGAAAATTGAAATTTCGCAAGATAATCTAAAAACTCCTCGCTGAAAATTTTCTTTCCTCTCAGATAATCAATATCCTCTTGTTCAAAACGGAGATTTTGCAAATATTGCACCAGCTGCTCTACGCCCATCATAATTGCAAAGCCGCCGTCATCCGGAACTTTTCGGAAAAACATGTCAAAATAAGCAATTTGGTTGCGAAATCCTTTTTCAAAATAACCATTTGCCATAGTAAATTCATAAAAGTCAACCAACATGGTCAAATTTAGATTGTCTGTCATGAAAACCATCAACCTTTCAGGATAATTAAATTTATTATACAACAAATATATTTTTTTATCTACTATTTTACAAATTTTTTTAGTTGTTTTTTGTAAGCTCTTTTATTTCAATTTCCCGTTTTTAAATCAGAGTTGTATTTTTTTTGCGTTGATGATATAATAAAGCAAATATGATTGGTAACATTGGAATATAACCATATGATCAGAAAGGCAAACACCATGAATTCATTTTACGACCGAAAGCTGATCCTAGCACCTATGGCAGGAATCAGTGATTTTCCCTTTCGTTCGATCTGCCGCGCCTATGGGGCGGATATTGTATATACCGAGATGGTCAGTGCGAAAGGGATTCATTATCATGATAAAAAAACAAACTTGCTGCTGGAAACATCTCCCGAAGAATCACCTTTGGTTGTGCAGCTTTTCGGCAGTGAGCCGGATATTATTGCGGAGGCTTGCAGCTATATACAAAAAAAAGGATTTACTCATATTGATATTAACATGGGTTGTCCCACGCCTAAAATTGTTACAAACGGCGACGGCTGTGCTCTCATGTGCAAGCCAAAACTGGCGCGCGAGGTAATCCGTGCAGCGGTTGGGGCATGTTCTATTCCTGTTAGCGTAAAGATCCGAGCCGGTTGGGATTTAGCGCATAAAAACGCCGTTGAAATTGCCTGCATAGCAGAAGATGAAGGCGCATGCGCTGTCGCTGTGCATGGCCGTACAAAGGAAGAATATTACAGCGGACATGCGGATTGGAATATTATTCGAGAGGTGAAAAAAAACGTTTCCATCCCTGTTATCGGAAACGGGGATATTTTTTCTCCCAAAGACGCGCTCCAAATGTTTGAAGAGACCGGCTGTGACAGTATTATGATTGGGCGCGGAGCGCAGGGAAATCCGTTTCTTTTTCGTTCTGTCAAAGAAACGTTCGGCAGAAAGCCGCTGACGCCTGTTACAACGGATGAAAAACAAAACACGATAAAAAAACATATAGAACTGTTGGTCAAAGCCAAAGGGGAACATATCGGCATATTAGAAGCAAGAAAACATATTGCCTGGTATTTAAAAGGGGCGCGCGGCGCTGCAAAATTAAAGGCGCTTGCTTTTCAGGCTACGACATGGATGGATATTTTAGAAATTATACAGAATATAAAATGATTTTCAATACAGTATGATATTGCCATATAATTTATTGTTTATAGATGGAAGGAAAGGAGAGAATATGATAACTTTTTTGCAAGACAAAATAAGCTTAAAAGTAAGGCGAAAATTATTTTACATGCTTATAGCCTTATTCGTTTTGAGCAGTGTATTTATAAAGAATTGGGAAGCGTTATCAAGTTTTTTCCCATATATATTTATAGCTTTAATCATATTCTGTTTTTTAATAGTTTGCGGTATATTTTGGTTGACCGCACTTTTGAGTTATCATATTTGTTTTAAACCTTTAATTAGCTTTGAAACTTTACAAAATAGTCTAATACCACCGCTTATTATTAGGCAAATAGCTGTGTCTATTCTTATGGTATTAACATCTGTGTTTTCGTTTTCATATGCAGAAATTTTTATTAATATTGTGGGTTTCTTAACATTTAATTGTTTGTTTGCCTACTTGGTTTTTCATGCGACAACTAACAAAAGACTATTCAAGCAAAAGTTAGCATTATTTATCAGTATACAAATTATAATATATATTTTGATGTTATTCTATTATTTATTTTAATAAATAAAATAGGACAACGGCAAAGCAACTTGGGAAGATAGCAATAAATTCCCAAGTTGCTTTTTATGCATTTTATAAGGTTATACATTAAAGAGAGGAATCTTCTGCAATTTGCGGTGTTTGCGTCTGCGAAGTTTGCGATTCCTGTTCCTGCTGTGCAAGCGGGTCCGGCGAAGCCGGCGCAGGAACAGCAGAAGACGGCGCCGGTTCACTCCCCTGCGGGATTTGCTTTCCCCTGTGATCGATCGTAAAATTATCCTGATAAATTAATTCACCTACGGGAACAATTCGGTAGCCATCCGCAATCAGCTTTTCCAAAATTTTTGGCAGTGCTTCCGGCGTATTTTTAGCACCGTTGTGAAACAACACAATGGAGCCGGGTTTTACACGTTTTGTTACCCGGGCAACTATATCATCGACTGCCAGATCCTTCCAGTCCAAACTGTCCACATCCCATTGAATGGTTTGATGACCTGCGGTGCTTGCGGCTTGGAGTACGGTATTGTTATATTCACCATATGGTCCGCGAAATAAATTAGGGCGTTTTCCTGTTGCCGCTTCAATTTTATCCGCACATTTTGTAATTTCTTCTACAATTTTTTCTTCAGACAATTGATTAATATGCGGATGCGTATCCGAATGGTTCATAATTTCATGTCTGTTATCTGCAAATTTTTTTACCGATTCCGGGTATTTTTCCACCCAGCTTCCAACCATAAAAAATGTCGCTTTCACTTGATATTGATTTAAAATTTCAATCAATTTATCGGTATCTAAATCATCCCAAGCAGCATCAAAGGTAATAGAACAAACTTTCTCATCACCCTTTTCCACATTATAAATGGGCAAAAGGCGCTCCCCTTCCCCTACATTCATAACACTGACAATCCCGCTGTTTCCGATTGCTAAAACTGCCAAAGCACAAACCAGCAGCACACAATATAAAATAAAACTTTTTTTGTTTACAACAAAAATTTTCATGCTCTACCATCCTTTTAAAAAAATAAGCAGTCCTACCCCTACTATATGATTCGGCAGTTTCTTTTATGACACCTGAAATATGTCTTGTGTAGTTGCATTTTTTTCAAAAAAGTAGTATAGTATTAGTATCTTTCTGCAAAAGAAAGGATGGTATGTTTCGTGCTGTTTTCAAAAAAAGACCTAACTCGTTTAATTATCCCGCTTTTGATTGAGCAAATTTTGGCTGTAACCATCGGCATGGCGGACACTATGATGGTAGCAAGTGTTGGAGAGGCAGCAGTTTCCGGCGTTTCCCTGGTGGACACCATTAATGTGCTGCTGATTAATATATTTTCTGCTCTTGCAACCGGCGGCGCGGTAATTGCCTCACAATATTTAGGACGCAATAATGAGGCAAAGGCGTGTGATGCCGCAAAGCAGCTGGTTTATGCTGTAACAGCTGTTTCCGCTTTTATTATGATTGTTGCACTGCTTTGGCACACGCCAATTTTACATACGGTTTTCGGCTCCATTGAAGCTGATGTAATGGAAAATGCTAAAATTTATTTTCTGTTTTCCGTCGTTTCCTACCCATTTTTAGCTATTTATAATGCAGGTGCGGCACTTTACCGGGCAATGGGAAATTCTAAAGTATCCATGCTGACGTCGCTTTTGATGAACGGTCTTAATATCGTAGGGAATGCTATCTTAATTTTTATTTTTCAAATGGGTGTTGCAGGCGCAGCAATCGCTACCCTCATCTCCAGAATCATTGGCGCAATTTTAATGCTGGTACTGATCTGCAATCAGGAAAAACCAATTCATATTACCTCTCTTTTACGGTTTCGGCTGGATTTTTTACTGATAAAAAACATTTTAAGAATCGGCGTGCCTAATGGGTTGGAAAACGGGATGTTTCAGTTTGGAAAAATTTTAACGCAAAGTCTTATCGCTTCCTTCGGCACAATCGCAATTGCTGCTAATGCGGTTGGAAATAATTTAGCTTCTATGCAATGCCTGCCCGGCACTGCCATTGGTCTTGCAATGATCACGGTTGTCGGCCGCTGTATCGGTGCGGGCGACAAAGCGCAGGCTAAAATGTATGCTAAAAAATTGATGTTCTTGACGCATGCATTTATTCTTTTTGTTGTGCTGCTCACCTTGCTGCTTGCCAAACCACTGATTGGTCTTTATGGCCTTTCCGGGGAAACCTCACAGATTGCATACCAGTTGATTTTATACCACAGCATCTGCTGCGTGCTGATCTGGCCGTCTTCTTTTACGTTGCCCAACTGTTTCCGCGCGGCGAGCGATGTGCGATATCCAATGATTATTTCGATCATCTCCATGTGGACATTTCGCATCGGTTTAAGCTATGTTTTAGGCGGGTGGCTAAATCTTGGCGTATTAGGTGTTTGGATTGCCATGACTTCGGATTGGTTGTTTCGGGCTGTCTTTTTTGTCATTCGGTTTTTCCGGGGAAAATGGACTACAAAATACCATGCATCCATGCTTTAATTTTCCGTAACGGACAGTTGTTCTTTAAAGGCATTCCACTGTTTCCATGAATTGCCCTGCATAGCTGCCGGGCAATTTTTCCCGCTGGCATCGTAATGCCGGACGACATGATCCGGCGCAATTTCAAGTTCTGTCATCAATTCTTTTACTAAAGAAACCGTATTGGCTGCCGCTTGCTTATAATTCCCATCTTGATTAACGCAAATCTCTACCCCAATACTGTTTTGATTGGTAATTCCGTTTTTACCATTCCCATCACCGCAATGCCATGTATAGTAAGAATAAAAATCGTTGACCTTTAAAATGCTTTTATCGTCAACAAAATAATCTGCGCTGGAATTTTGATTTCCAGAATTAAAAAAATAATAATGATGGAGCGCATCCGCTCCGCTTTTTTTATTTGCGGTGTCATGGATTACTATATATTTGATCTCATTTTTCCCTCTGCGCATCGGAGTCCTGTTGTAGGATATCTGATATTGCGTAGGCTGCGGCGGCGCAGTAATTTGGTTTTCAAATTGATATATCATGATAAAAACTGCACAAAAAAAAGCAATTGTTACTATTGCAGAAAAGAACAATCTTTTTCGGTTTACTCTTTTTTTTCGTTTTCTCGTTCTGTGATTTTCAAGCATTTGATTAACCCATCCTATGTATTTCATTCTATTGCAGTTTTTATTATAGCATATTTTGTCGCTTTGTGCTTATTTTTTTTGCTGTTCAAAATTTCTTTACAAATTATTCTCTGCTTATTCATGAAATCTGATAGATTTGTTCATAAATTCCATTTATAATAAGAACTGTACTAAAGAGAAAGGGCGCCAGCAAAAGTTAGCAACATTGAAAAGCTCTTTCTTTTCCAACACAGTATCCTGTGATTATATAAATTCACCAACCCCATACAAACTTTTTCATATAACCTTCTTTCTTTAAAAAGAGCGGCGCTAAGCGCCGCTCTCAGACTGTAGAAAAACCCTGCTTTCGTCTGAAAACAGGGTTTTTCTACAGTCTGAAGCCCAGCAAAAGCTGAGCTTTTTTGATAGTCTGAACTGCTGTGCATTAGCACAGCGGTTTTTTATTGGAAAACAGCAAGTAAAAATTTTATTGTACATCCTCTTCCCGATTTCTGCTTTACAGATTTTCCTGATACATACTGTATAAGCTATGATAAACCCCTTTTTGCTCCATTAGTTCCTGATGGGTACCCTTCTCTACAATTCCTTCCTCTGTCAGCACCAAAATCATTGTTGCATTTCGAATTGTGGTCAGCCTGTGTGCAATGGTAAAGGTGGTTCGGCCTTTTGCCAGTTTTTCCAGCGACTTTTGAACCAGCCGCTCGCTCTCGTTATCCAAAGCTGATGTTGCCTCATCTAAAATCAAAATCGGCGGATTTTTCAAAAATACACGTGCAATGCTGATCCGCTGTTTTTGCCCGCCGGATAATTTAACGCCGCGCTCTCCCACATAAGTATCATATCCGTTTTCCAGCCCCATAATAAACTCGTGCGCGCCTGCCTGTTTTGCCGCCTGAATAATTTCCTCTTTTGAGGCGCCTGGCTTTCCATACTCAATGTTTTCAAACACGGAACCAGAAAAAAGATAGACTTCCTGCTGCACCACGCCGATTTGGCTTCGCAAAGATCGCAAAGTAAGTTTTTTAACATTTTGCCCGTCAATCAATATTTCTCCATCCGTTACATCATAAAAACGCGGAATCAAGCTGCAAAGTGTGGTTTTTCCGCCTCCCGATGGACCAACCAAGGCGATGTTTTCTCCCGGTTTTACATGCAGGTCAATGTGTTGAAGCACTTCTCCATTTTCTTCTGAATACCGGAAACTGACGTTTTGAAAGCGAATGTCACCGGTAACGTTTTCCAATTCGTGCGCATCCGGCTCGTCTTTAATTTCTACCGGAACATCCATAATTTCAATAAAGCGCTCAATCCCTGTCATTCCGCGCTGGAACTGCTCTGCAAACTCAACAATACGGCGAATGGAGGTCAAAAGCGTGGTTACATAAAGAAGGTAAGCAGTTAAATCGCCTGCAGAAATCTGTCCGCCAATCATAAATAACGATCCTGCAACAACAACTGCTATGTACATAATTCCGTCAAACATCCGCGTTGTGCTGTTAAACCCAGCCATAAAATGGTACATAACTTTCTTAATTTCAAGAAATTGATGATTACCTTTTTTAAATTTTTCTTCCTCAATCGGCTCATTGGCAAAGGATTTTACGACACGTACGCCAAGCAGACTGTCCTCCACCTGGGCATTGAGTTCTCCAATCTGGACTCTTGAGCTTTTAAAGGCGCGCCGCATGCGTCTGTTGAAAAACATAGAGCAAACCAGCATAAACGGAATAATGGAAAAAATAATCAGAGTCAGCCAAATATTAACAAACCCTAAAATACTGAAAGATGCCACAATTTTAACAGCAGCAATAAAAAATTCTTCCGGACAATGGTGCGAAAACTCAGTAACATCAAATAAATCACTTGTGATTCTTGCCATAATCTGTCCTATTTTTGTATTATCGTAGTAAGAATAAGACAATTTTTGAAGGTGCGCAAACAGGTCGCGCCGCATATCCGTCTCAATCCGCGCACCCATAATGTGCCCGATCGACTGCATATAATAATTTGCTGCCGTATCTATGATGCGCAAAACGAGATAAAATGCACCCAATTTCAAAATGACAGTAACCGTCAAACTTGCGATATCATTCGCCCCTAAATCGGTAATATACCGGATAATAAGCGGCAAAAACAGTTCGCAAAGCGTTGTGAGCGAGGCACAAAACAAATCCAGCACCAACACACATTTGTATTTTTTAAAATACGGCAAAAACCGCTTAATTAAACTAACATTGCTTTTTTTTCTGTCTTTGTGTTTCACTTGTTTCTCCCTCAAACTTTCCGTGTGATTAAAATACATCATCCACTTGGATCACCGCTTGATATCTGCTGTCTTTTTCAGACAGGCGGCGTTTGATTTCCTTTACTGCTTTTTCCCGTTCAGAATGCTTTAAGCTGCATGGAACTTCAAGATCAAAAATCAGATTGATATTGTGCTCCCCATCCGTCATGCGGAAATCATGAATATTATAAGCTTCGTCCACACTTTTCACTGCTTCCGTCACCATTGCCTTCAGCGCATCCATACGCTCAGAATTTACCGTAATAGGATCCATGTGAATTACAATGTGTACATCCATTTCCCGGTAAATATCCTTTTCTGTTTGATCAATGATTTCATGAATCCTTACAATATCAATATCATCCGGCACTTCTGCATGTACCGAAGCCATCACACGTCCAGGGCCATAATCGTGAATGATCAGGTCGTGTACGCCGACGATTCCATCCTTTGATAAGATAATATTACTGATTTCTTTTACCATTTCCGGATCCGGCGGACTGCCTAAAAGCATACCTATCGTGTCTTTTGCAATCTGAAACCCCGTAAACATGACAAGAACAGAAACAATTAAACCCACAATGCCGTCCACAGGAAAACTGACAAAGTGTCCGGCGATGGTAGTGAGAATTACGGCGCCGGTTGCGATAACATCATTTAAACTGTCGCGCGCTGTTGCATAAATTACAGTGGAATGAATCTTTTTCCCTACATAACGGTTATAACTAAACATCCAGACTTTCACAAGCACAGACAGGGAAAGAATGACCATTAAAATCACACTGAGTTCCGGTTTTTGCGGGTGAAAAATTTTATCCGCAGAATTTTTAAAAAGTTCAAACCCAACCAGCAGGATAATAAACGACACAATCAAAGAGGAAATATATTCAATTCTGCCGTGCCCAAACGGGTGCTCCTTGTCCGCGTGGCGGTTACTCATTTTTACCCCTATAATCGTCACCAGGGAGGACCCCATATCAGAAAGGTTATTAAACGCGTCAGAGATGATGGCGATGGAATTCATAACCGTTCCAATCACAAATTTTACTGCAAACAAAAAAACATTGCAGATTACACCTAAAACGCCGCATAAAACGCCGTAACGTTCACGAACCTTTTTATTAGATATCTGCTCATAATCTGGTATAAACCGATGAATCAGTAGTCGAATCATTATTATCCCTTCCGTTCCATTCTTGTTTCAATATCTTTAAAAAAGCGGAAAATGCCGATGGAATGGTCATATTTTGCACCAAATCGTTCTGATTTGCCCACAAAAAATGTTCATTTTCCTCTGCTTTTATTACAGGCACAAGCCATCCAAACAAATTCCACTCCCTATGTGTAAAAATATGCTTTACCGGTGCAATTGGTGACAGACGGACAGGCGTAAGTCCCCAATTTTTAATCTGTTCTAAAACCTCCTGCTCTTCCAGCACTCCCGGTACATTGGGAAATTCCCACATTCCGGCAAGCAATCCTTGGTTTGGACGCTTGCAAAAAGCGGCTTGCTCGTTTGTCATTAAAACAAACACCGTTTTTTGCTCCACAATTCGCTCCTTTTTGCGTGTTTTCACAGGAAGTCTATCTGCAATGCCCTTATAGTTTCCTTCGCATATTGAAACGAGCGGGCATAAACTGCACAGCGGCTCCCCATTTGGAATACAAACAATTGCACCGAGTTCCATTAAAGATTGATTAAAGTCACCGGCGCGGTTTTCCGGAATAATTGTGCGAATTTTTTCCGTCATCCAATTTTTTACTGTTTGCAGGGAAACATCTTCCTCAAACGCCAGCAGCCGTGCCAGCACACGCAGCACATTCCCATCCACGGCAGGCTCAGGACAGTCAAATGCAATGGATGCGATTGCCCCAGCAGTATAATGTCCGATCCCAGGCAATTTTGCTAGTTCTTTTGCCGTATGGGGAAATTCTCCGCCGTATTCGCTTACAACTAACCGCGCTGCTTTTTGCATATTGCGTGCCCTGCTATAGTATCCAAGACCTTCCCACATTTTCAGCACCTGATCCTCCGCCGCGTTTGCCAGCGCAAACACATCAGGAAAGGCTTCTAAAAAGCGCCGGTAATAAATCTTCTTCACCGCCTCAACACGTGTCTGCTGCAGCATAATTTCCGAAACCCATATCCGGTACGGATCATGATTTTCTCGCCACGGGAGCTTACGCGCATTTTGGTCATACCACGAAAGGAGCAATTCCGGTATGCGCGTCAGTCTATTTTGAAACTCAGGCATGATCCCCCACCCTCTCTGTGCAAATACTGACTCAGACAGCGCCAAACGCACTTTTTATATTGTAACACGATTTGTACAAAAAATCAATGTGCTGGAAAGAAAGCTTTACTGTCAGTTTGATTCACTTTTACAAATTCTCTTGGAGAAACGCCCTCTTGTTTTTTAAATACTCTGGAAAAATAATATGGATTTTCAAAGCCCAGCTGTTCTGAAGTTTCACTCACGCTGCATCCGTTCTGCAATAAAAGTTCTTTAGCCTTTTCAACCCGCATTTTGCTATGGCACTCCATAATCCCCATGCCGGTTGTCCGCTTAAACGTACTGCAAAGCAAAGTTTTGCTGTAATGCGTATCGCGGCAAATTTCCAAAAGAGATACCGGCTGATTCAGATGTTCTGTCAAATAATCCATAATATTGTCAACCAACCTCTCCTCCCACGCATCTCTGGACGTAAAAACCGTCCGCTCTGCCCCGCGCAGCAAAAGGATCAGCAGCATTTCCAGGTTCAGTTTAATCATCTGTTGCCCGCCCGGCAGACTATGCTCTGCCAATTGCAATCCACGCATATGCGGATCATATTTTGGCAGGGAAAATGTTGTTTTTGCCTCTTGGATAAACCGGTTTACAATCGGCAAAGCGCTTGCCGGAAGCTTTGTATGCATTCCTCTAAAAATTGCCATTGCTTTTGATCGGCACACAAACGTCACAATAAAAAGCCTCGGCGAAATCACACCGTTGCAGTAATGGCGATGGAATTCATTCGGTTTATGAAAAATAATTTCCCCTTCTTTTAAAACTATTTTTTTTGTTTTTGTCCGCAAGCAAACCTCTCCGCGCTCCACGTATAGCAGTTCCCAAAAATCATGGCTTTCCCCTTCGTAGTCAAAATTTTTGTCAAAGTCCGCATAATGGATTGTAACGATTTTATGCACATTAATTAAACTGCTGATGGTTTGTCTTAAGTATAAGTCTTTTGCCAAATCAAACACCTTCTATCTCATTTGGTGAACAAAAGTATATTTTCTGTGTAAAATAATCTATTTCCATTCTTCTGTATTTAGTATATCATAAAAATATATTTTTGTAAACGGAGGTCAAAAGATATGAACGTTTTAGCAATCGGCTGCCATCCGGACGACATCGAGATCACGTGTGCCGGAACATTGGCAAAATATGTTAAGCAAGGGCACAACGTTACGGTTTGCCATGTAGCAAACGGCGACCTGGGACATGTGGAAATTATGCCGCCGGAACTTCGCGTGATGCGCGCCCAGGAAGCAATTAATGCAGGAGCACTCGCCGGAATCAAAGTAATTACCTGTGACATTGGGGATGTTCAGGTGTATTCTGACAACCGTACCCAACGGGATAAAGTGGTTGATGCCATTCGCAGCACACAGCCTGATCTGATCTTTACGCACAGTCCGGATGATTATATGCCGGACCATACCGCAGTGTCCAAACTGGTGTTTGACGCATCTTTTGCTGCCAGCGTTCCGCATTATCAAAGTTCTGTTATGACGCCCGCAAAAGTAACGCCCATTTACTATATGGATACGTTGGCAGGCGTAGGATTCCAGCCGGAAGAATATGTTGATATTACTGACGAGATTGATTTAAAAATTTCCATGCTGGAATGTCACATAAGCCAGCTGAAATGGATGCGCGAACATGACAACATTGACTTTGCTGAATTTGTGAAAACAACTGCCCGTTTCCGCGGCTTGCAGTGCGGAGTTGGTTATGCCGAAGCATTTCGACCATGCCGCATGTACGAACGGGTTGTTCCTGCACGTTTACTGCCATAATGATATTTTATAAATAAAGGAGCGATACTTATGAAATTTTCAGATACCGTGAAAGGCTCTTTGCTAGAAGGGTTCTATCCTGCCGGCTGGGATATGGAAGAAATTGACCGCTGCTGCTCGAATCCGGCAGAAAGCGTTTTAGAGCGCCAGCCGCATTGGAACAAAGATTTTCAACCGGTAATGTGTGAAACAGTTGAATCGTTTGACACATACATGGGGCATGAAATTGCCCTGCAAATTAAAAAGGCAAAGGACCGCGGCGAAAAACTTGCTCTCATTCTGCCGGTAGGACCCATGGGGATGTATAAGTGGGCGGTGTTTTTCTTAAAAGAATGGAATGTGTCCTGTGAGCATGTCACCTGCTTTAACATGGACGAATGGGCGGACGGTGACGGCAATACTTTGCCCTCTGATGACCCGGCAGCATTTCAAAACGCGATGCTGGAAGCGTTTTATAAACCGCTCGGCGAGTTAACGGTTCCGGAATCTCAGCGTAATTTTGCTACCAAAGAAAATCTTCCTACTTATCCGGACAAAATTAAAAAATTAAAAAAAGAAGGCGCTAAATTAGCCCTTGTATTCGGCGTTGGACGTATGTGCCATATCGCCTTTTGGGAACCACACTTCGCCGCTGAATTTGAGTCTGACGAAGAATGGTTAAAACAACCGTACTGCCTCGGTGCGAAACTGCACCCGCTCACCATTGAGCAAAACGCCATCACGAGCTTTAAATCGCGCACAACCTTAGTACCGTGCCGCGCAAACACAATTGGTCCCGGTTTGTTTATGCAGGCGGATGTAATTATCGGTGGCTGCGACGGGGCACTCAGCCGCGGGATGCAATGGCAGGGCATGAGTTTTTGGATGACCCTGCGTCATAAACCAACGCGCTGGATTCCTTCTAGCTATATGCCTACTCTGCCAGGAAAATTGTTTTTCCTAAAAGAATTGGCAGGACCGTTAACCGCAGAATGCAACTAATTTCTGACATAAAACCTTTACAGTGAAAGCACCGGGGATGCGGATATAATCCGCATCCCCGGTGCTTTCGCTTATAAATATAAATTCTCCCAGCGTTGAGATCATTGCCAAATACTTTAAAAATCTCTCTTAAAATAGAAACTATGCTCTATTTTTCCATTTTCATTAATTTCGTGCCAGCATTTGCCTTGCCCCTCCCGCGCTTTGCACCGACTGCTGATATTCGCGCGGTGACATATGAACCACTTTTTTAAACGCCAAAGAAAAATAATGCGGATTGCAAAAATTGAGCAAATCTGAGATTTGTGTCACGTTCAAATTTCCTTCTCTTAGCAGTTTTTTTGCTTCTTCAACTTT
Source organism: uncultured Eubacteriales bacterium (assembly GCA_949299615.1). Lineage (GTDB taxonomy): Bacteria > Bacillota > Clostridia > UBA1381 > UBA9506 > RGIG1666. The sequence continues at coordinate 15,032 of CASGBM010000026.1, forward strand.
TAATTTCGTATAATACTGCATGATCCCATATCCTGTTGCCTGCTTAAACATCGTGCACAAATAAGTTCGGCTGTAGTTCAGTTCGGAACTGATTTTATCAATGGTCAGGCTTTCATACAGCTTATCTTCCATCAATTGTATCATTTTCTGCACCAAATGGTTTTCCATGGTATCTTTTGTAGGAAAAATCATATCCGTTTTGTCTCCGCGCATCAGCAAAATCAACAGCTGTTCTAAGTAGGTGCGGATCATTTGCTGACCCCCAAGAACGGGCGACTCTTTTAACGTTGGTTTTCGCAGTACAGGATCAATAAAAGGTTCATTAAATGTTTTGGCAGTTTCATCTAAAATCAGCGCTATCAGATTTCGCTGAAGTGAATTCAAATGCATATGTTTTCCGCGGAAATAATTCATAGCAGGAGAATGGCAGTCAAAGGTCATAACAAAAGCATTCGGCGCCACTTTGCCATCAGCGCGCAGACGGTGAAATTCATTGGGCCTATGGAAAATAATATCTCCTTGTTTAAGTAAGACATCATGTTTACCTGCCGTTGCAATCATTTCCCCTTTATCAGCGTATACCAGTTCCCAAAAATTGTGGCTTTCCCCATCAAAATTAAAACTTTTATCAAATTCCTGGTAAAAGATCGTTACAACGCGATTAATATTAATAATATTTGCCAGTTTGTGTTTCACATAGGTTGGTCGTTCCATTATATCACCCAAAAAAATTAATTGTGAACAATTACATACTTATTTCCAAAGAAAAAGACTCGTATTTTTTTATTTTTTATTGTATCATAAAAGCAAGGAAAAATCAACAAATTGAATCTGGAAAGTAGGTGTTTTACATGAAAAAAGGAATCAGTATTTGGGCTTTTTCCGGCGGAACCTATGCAGAAAATTTTGACTTAGCAAAGCGGTTTGGTTTTGATGGTGTGGAACTTTCATTAGATGCAGAAGGCGAAACCTCGCTTCAGTCTACCGAAGAAGAAATTTTGTCGGTAAAACAGTCCGCGCAGGATGCCGGAATTGAACTTTACAGCATGGCTACAGGATTGTATTGGCAGTATTCTTTAACTTCAAACGATGAATCGGTTCGAAAAAAAGCAAAAGATATTGTAAAAAAGCAAATTGAAACAGCAGCTATTTTAGACTGCAATACCATTTTGGTTGTTCCGGGTGCAACCGGAGTTGATTTTGCCCCTTCCCTTGGTGTTACTGACTACGACACTGCATATCAGCGCGCACAAGACGCTTTGTGCGATTTGGCGTCTTTTGCCGAAAGCCATAAGGTTGCAATCGGTATTGAAAATGTATGGAATAAATTTTTGCTTTCTCCGTTGGAAATGAAACAATTTATTGATGAAATCGATAATCCATTCGTAGGTTCCTATTTTGACGTTGGAAATGTTTTAGTAAACGGGTATCCAGAACATTGGATTAACATATTGGGAAGCCGCATAAAAAAAGTCCACTTTAAAGATTTTAAACGGAGTATTGGCACAATAGATGGTTTTTGTGATCTTTTGGCAGGAGATGTAAACTATCCGGCTGTGATGGACGCATTTAACAGTATCGGATATGATGACTGGGTCACTGCGGAGGTATCGCCTTATCCGGCTAACAATGAAGTAATGTTAATGCACACATCCATGGCAATGGATAAAATATTAAGGAGGGGTTAACATGTTAAAAGTAGGTTTAATTGGTTGTGGAGGTATGGGTTCAACCCATGCCAATTGTTACGGCGCACTTAAAGAATATGTAGAGCTTGCTGCTGTCGCCGATTTGGACTATGAAAAAGCAAAAAAAATATCGGATCAATTCGGCGGAAAAATTTATACTACCGGCGAGGAATTAATTGCAAACGAAGACCTTGATATTATTGATATTTGTCTTCCCACTTTCCTGCATACCAAACACGCGGTATTGGCGATGGAAAAAGGAAGCAATGTTTTTCTAGAAAAACCGGTATGCTTAAATATGGACGAGGCTAAGCTTCTTTTAGACACGCAGAAAAAAACCGGCGTTAAGATGCAAATCGGTCAAGTAATCCGTTTTTGGGATGAATATGTCTGGCTGAAAAACGCAGTGGATGCAGGTACTTATGGAAAAGTAGTCTCCGGCGTATTTACCCGTCTTAGCCCCAATCCAAGATGGAGCTGGGAAAACTGGTATAACAACCCAGATCGCAGCGGTTCTATGGCTCTTGACCTGCATATTCACGACGTTGATTTTATCCGCTTCCTTATGGGCGAACCAGATGATATTTCCTCCCTGGCTACCCGCAGTGCGGACGGCGTCATTCAGCAACTGTTTACTACCTATCAATACGGAGATGCCGTAATTACTTCAGAAGGATGTTGGGACTATCCCGATAATTTCCCCTTCCAGATGAATTTTCGCGTGAAACTGGAAAAGGCTACGGTATTATATGAAAATAGTACGTTGACCGTATATTTGGAAAACGGCGAAAAAATGATTCCGGAGATTCAGGCGGAATTTGATCAAGATGAAGATGTTGGAATCAACATTTCCAGTCTGGGTGCTTACTATAATGAAATTAAGCACTTTGTTTGCTGTGTTTCAGATGATAAGCCAATCGAAATTGCGCCGCTCTCTGAAGCAATCAAATCTCTTGAACTTGATTTAAGAGAAATCCATTCGGCAGGTGGAGTGAAAAAATAATGGGAAAAATATACGGTGTTGCTTTGATTGGTTGCGGACAAATGGGCGCTGCCCATTTGGAGAATATATATTATAAAGATAATGTTAATATTCGCTGTGTCTGTGATATTGACGCAGAAAAGGCACAAGTTTTTATGAAAAAATTTAATGCCGAGCGCATGGAAACAGACGTTGACCGTTGCTTGGAAGATGAACAGATAGACATTGTGATTTGTGCTACGTACCCATCTACTCATCTGGAAATCGTGCGAAAATGCTTGGAAAAGAAAAAACATGTCATTTGTGAAAAACCGATAACTACAAACCTCGCCGATGGGAAAGAGTTTGTTCGGCTGGTGAAATCGCACCCAGAATCTAAAGTACTTATCGGTCATATTCTCCGTCACAACCATACCTATCAGACAGCCGCCAAAATGATACAGGAAGGCGCTATTGGAAAGCCGGTGATTTTTCGTATGGCGCAAAATCACCATACAATGAATTGGAGCCGATATTTAGAATTAATCAAAGAAACTTCTCCAATCATCGACTGCGGCGTACATTACATCGACGTCATGCAGTGGTTTACCGGCGAAAAAATTATTCATGTCGATGGGATTGGTCAGCGTACCGAGCACGATGTGCCCGAGGACAAATATAACTACGGTTTAATTACGGTTCGTCTATCCGGCGGCTCTGTCGGATATTATGAGGCCGGCTGGTCCAATACCATGTCCTCTGATAACCTGAAAGAATTTGTCGGTCCGCGCGGAAGCTTAAAAATTATTTTCCGCAAAGACAGACAAACCCATCAGGAAGAAGGCGATCTGATTGAATACTATAAATATCCGGAAAAAACTTATGAAATGATTAACATTACCGGAAAAAGAAAGCCAACAGACGCCCAATTTGACCATTTAATCAACATGATTGAAAACGGCGCTCAAGCAACTCCAACCATAGATGAAGTATTTAACAGTTTTCAACTTGCAATTATTGCAGATGAAAACATACGGCGGGAAAAAGAATTTTTTATTGAAAAAAAAGATGTTTAACTTTTAATAATATGGCGGTAGTTCTCATTTACAGAACTACCGCCATATTTTAATTTTATTCAACTGCATCTGCCAATACTTTTCCAATTGGTTCTGCAATGCAAAGATCCGCTGATTGATCCATTGGCGTAGGGCTTTTATTAATTAAAATCAGCTTGTTCCCTCTAAAATAACGAAGCAGACCCGCTGCAGGATATACAGCAAGCGAAGTCCCTCCTACAATCAGCACATCCGCCCGAGCAATCCATGATATACTTTTCTCCATAACCTCCGGATCTAGAGCTTCTTCGTATAAAACAACGTCGGGTTTTATTATTCCACCGCAATCACAGTGCGGAATATTTTCCTGTTCTAACAACGCCGATAAGGTGTAAAATTTTCCGCAGTTTTGACAATAATTGCGATGAACCGAACCATGAAGCTCCATCACATTTTTGCTGCCAGCTGCTTGGTGCAGACCATCAATGTTTTGTGTAATTATAGCTGTTAACTTTCCCTCCCGCTCTAATTTTGCAAGTGCAAAATGCGCGGGATTTGGCTTGGCTTCTGGCCAAATCATTTTTTCCCGGTAAAAACGGTAAAACACGTCGGGTTTTTTCACAAAAAAACTATGGCTCACGATAGTTTCTGGCGGATAATCATAATTTTGGGAGTACAGCCCGTCTTCGCTGCGAAAATCTGGGATTCCGCTTTCTGTTGAAACACCCGCTCCGCCGAAAAAAACAATTTTATCGCTTTCTTTTAAAATAGCTTTCAATTGTTTGATCTGCTGCATAAAACCTGCTCCCTTTCTAAAAAGCAATCCATTAGCATTTGAAATGATCCGCATAAATAAAAGTGTGACTTTTTGTCACACAAAAAACGGCAACTTGGTTGCCGTTTTCATAAACTATTTTTTTAATTCTTCCATACACGCAGGGCAAATATTACGACCCTTGAAAATAAACACATCTTTTGCATTGCCGCAGAAAATACAAGAAGGTTCATATTTCTTTAAAACAATAGAATTCCCATCAACGTAAATTTCTAAAGCGTCTTTTTCAGAAATATCAAATGTCCGCCGCAGCTCAATAGGCAATACAATCCGTCCTAATTCGTCGACTTTTCTTACAATACCCGTAGATTTCATGCTGGTTACCTCCAATCTATTTTGTGCGTTCTGTAAAGTTAAATGAAAGTTGAAAACCCGCCAGCCTTTCTGGTACAATGGTTTCACCACAAATCCAAAGTACTCCCGAAAGGAGACGGGTCTT
>CASGBM010000027.1 GCA_949299615.1 uncultured Eubacteriales bacterium
TTTTTGCCAATTATGACAATTTTCCTTGCACTTATTATACCACATATTCCCTCAAAAGTCAGCAATAATGCGGATTTTTATTTGTTCAGTAGACATTAAGTAATAGTTGCATGGCTGGCAGGCCAATGAAAAGGGCACTTGTGCCCAGCCAGTAGAGGATAGGGCTATGCCCGAAAATGAAATATCCCCCCGTTATACGGGGGGATATTTATTATAATAAAAATATTAAATTATTATAAGGCTTTTTGATTTGTTATGCGTGTATATTTTCCACAAATTTTTTAATGTCTGACAAATTGGGATATGTCTCTACTGCTGTTCCGTCTACCACCACAAGCGTTGGCGCCTGCCGGACACCGAACTGATTGACCAGATCTTCGTTTTCTTCGGCATCGGTTTTTTCAAATGAAAGCGAAGCGCGTGTAAGCATAGCGTCGGCAATTTTACAATTCGGGCAGGTTTTTGTCGTAAACAAATACATCCGTCGTTTTTCATCCGAAGGTGCTGCGGTTTGTGCCGCGGTATCATTTGATGGTGTAGTTTGTGCAGCTGCGGTGTTATCATGGTTTAAATGTGACGCGCCGATATTATAAACGCGGCGGTCTTTAAATTCCTGTGTTTTGCCATCGTTCCAGTTTTGCACCGGACGGTAATATCCGGTGATGCGGCTGTACACTTCAGCTTTTTCACCGCAATGCGGGCAGGTGTATTGTTCTCCGCTTAAATAGCCGTGATTTTTGCAGACGGAATATGTCGGGGACAGCGTATAATACGGCAGATGATAGTTGCCTGCAATTTTGCGGACCAGATCCGCCGCCGCTTTCCAATCAGGAAGCTTTTCGCCGAGGAAGGCGTGAAATACGGTTCCGGAGGTGTAGAGCGTCTGCAAGTTGTCCTGAATGTCCAAAGCTTCAAAAATGTCCTCTGTATAACCAACCGGAAGATGGGAACTGTTGGTGTAGTAAGGCGTGCCGTTTTCGTTTGCCGTAATAATGTCCGGATAGCGCGCTACATCGTGCTTGGCAAACCGGTAAGTAGTAGATTCTGCCGGCGTTGCTTCCAAATTATAAAGATCGCCGTATTCTTCCTGATAGTTAGACAGGCGCTCACGCATATGGTTGAGCACATCCTGGGCAAAGGCTTGAGTTTCTTTGTGCGTCAGGTCTTTGCGAAGCCAGTTGGCATTTAGCCCGACTTCGTTCATGCCGATTAAGCCAATCGTGGAAAAATGGTTGTCAAAAGAACCCAGATAACGTTTGGTATACGGGTACAAGCCTTCGTCCAAAAGCTTAGAAATAATCGTTCTTTTCACTTTTAGAGAACGGGCGCTGATATCCATTAGCTTGTCCAAACGGCGGTAAAAATCTTGCTCGTTTTCCGCAAGGTATGCAATGCGCGGCAAATTGATGGTAACCACGCCCACAGATCCGGTACTTTCGCCGCTACCAAAAAATCCGCCGGATTTTTTGCGCAGTTCGCGCAGATCCAAACGCAGACGGCAGCACATGCTGCGCACATCGCTTGGTTCCATATCGCTGTTGATGTAGTTAGAAAAATACGGCGTGCCATATTTTGAGGTCATTTCAAACAATAACCGGTTATTTTCTGTATCGGACCAATCAAAATCACGGGTGATGGAGTAGGTCGGGATCGGGTATTGGAAGCCGCGGCCGTTTGCATCGCCTTCAATCATGATTTCAATAAATGCCTTGTTAACCATGTCCATTTCTTTTTGGCAGTCTTTATATTTAAAATCCATTTCTTTTCCGCCGACAATAGCGTTTAATTCTGCCAAATCATTAGGAACGACCCAGTCGAGCGTAATGTTGGAGAACGGCGCCTGTGTGCCCCAGCGGCTGGGGGTATTTACGCCGTAGATAAACGACTCAATACACTTTTTAGTCTGGTTATAATTTAAGTGATCCACTTTTACAAAGGGGGCAAGGTAAGTGTCAAAGGAAGAAAACGCCTGTGCGCCCGCCCATTCATTCTGCATAATTCCCAAGAAATTGACCATTTGGTTACACAAAGTAGAAAGATGGCTGGCAGGGGCGGAGGTTATTTTCCCCGGAATACCGCCGAGTCCCTCTTGAATCAGCTGCTTTAAAGACCAGCCCGCACAGTAGCCCGTCAGCATAGAAAGGTCATGCAGGTGAATGTCTGCATTGCGGTGCGCATTGGCAATTTCTTCATCATAAATTTCAGAAAGCCAGTAGTTTGCTGTAATGGCGCCGCTGTTACTTAAAATCAATCCGCCGACAGAATAGGTAACCGTGGAATTTTCTTTTACGCGCCAGTCCGTGACCTTGACATAGCTGTCAACCAGTTCTTTGTAATCCAAAATGGTGGACTTCATGTTACGGATTTTTTCTCTCTGCTTGCGGTACAGGATATACGCTTTTGCAACATCTCCATATCCTGCCTGGATTAAAACGCTTTCCACGCTGTCCTGAATGTCTTCAACCGCAATTTTATCCTGCTTGATTTTCGGTTCAAAATCAGCGGTCACTTTCAGTGCAAGCAAATCAATGGTGGATGGGTGATATTGTTTATTCTGAGCTTCAAAAGCCTTGGTGATAGCGGAAGAAATCTTCTTGATGTCAAACTCTGTTGTCATACCGTCACGTTTTGTCACCTGATACATGTCCTTATCTCCTTCTTGCTGTTTTTTAGTAAAACCCGAAATGCAATACTAGTATATCATAACATTGCAGAAAGGTCAATATATAGTTTTGGATTTTTTTAAAAACACAAGATATTGTTGTATTTTTACAAACCGCGGATGGCGACAGAAGGGACGGACGGACGTAAAATATTACAAAAACCCCTCATTTCAGCCTCGGAGCAGGCGTGATAACCATCTTGAATCAGCGCACCGGAATCGACAAAATTTTGCAAAAAATATTGTTTGGCGCCGGCAATCCACAAAGCGATTTCCTCAAAATCTTCTTTGGTGTGCAGTTCACGCACAACGGTAGTGCGAAATTCGTAGGAAACCGTTCCGCGCAAAAGCAATTGAACGCTTTTTTTAATGGGAGCAAGATCCAAAGAGTCAAGCCCTGCGGTTTGTGCATAATGAGAAGGTGAATTTTTAATATCCATCGCAACGTAATCTGCGTCACCGGATGCAATGAGTTTTTCCAAGCGCTCCGGAAAACAGCCGTTGGTATCCACTTTTACTTCAAACCCCATTTGCTTTATAGTGTGCGCAAAATTAAAAATAGAGTCGGACAGGAGAGGCTCGCCGCCTGTGATACAAACGCCGTCTAAAACACCCCGGCGCTTTTCCAGAAAAGCCAATACATTTTCCTGCGCTATGGCGGCGGAAAAATCAGGGTTTACAACCAGCGGCCGGTTGTGGCAAAACGGGCAGCGAAAATTACAGCCGCCCAAAAAAATGGTGCAGGCAACCTTCCCCGGATAATCAAGCAGGGTCAATTTTTGTAAGCCTAAAATATGCAATGAAATTCCTCCTTTATCAGCAAGACAAACACGGCAGACCGCGCGTATCATTTTTTTTCAATACAAATCAGCATGGGGGGATGGTTCTTTTGATTGATAAACTCATGCGCCAAAACGCCGAATTGTTTGGGATCCAGCGTTTTGCAAAACGCGAGCAGAGCCTCTTTTTCTTCAAAGCCGGTGTCGCCGCCCGAATAAATGCAAAGGGTGATCAATCCGCCGGGGCGCAATAGTTTTGCGGCGGCGCCGACTCCCCGCACACTGGTTTCTTTTTTGGTTGCTTTTTGATGGTCTCCGCCCGGCAGATAGCCGAAATTAAACATGGCGGCGGCTATGCCCGCCGGCACATATTGTTCCATCATTTCGTGTCCGCACGAAATTAAGGCGGTATTTTGAAAAGAAGCCGAGCGCATGAAAAGCGCGCGGGTATTGCGGATGGCTTCTGCCTGAATGTCAAAGCCGTATACCTTTCCTTTCGCACCGACCAAATTGGATAAAAACAAGGTGTCGTGTCCGTTGCCGCAGGTTGCATCTACAACCGTATCGCCGGATTGCACTGCACTTTTTATATATTCGTGGGATAATCCCAGCGCGTTTTTCAGCAGTGTCATTTTTTTATGCTCCTTTTGTTTTTTGGGGTATTCCCTTTTTGAAAAGCGCGTTCCTAGGCACAAAGCGGTGTTGTGGAACGGCTTTATATTTTAAACAGCATGTATTTTTATTATACTGTTTTCTAGATTGCTTGGCAAGAGTTTCTGCTTTTAGAAATTATTTTTTTGCTTTCCAAATATTTTTTATGGACAAAGAGAAAAAAATGGGATATAATAAAGAAAAAAGAACAAATGTTCGATAAGGTGATGCGATGAAACGGACGGTTTTGCATGTGGATATGAATAATTTTTATGCCTCGGTAGAGTGCCTGTATCACCCTGAGTGGCGGGAAAGGCCGGTTGCGGTTAGCGGAAATCCGGAAAAAAGGCATGGAATTGTGCTGGCAAAAAGCGAATCGGCGAAAAAATGCGGGGTGAAAACCGGAGAGCCGCTGTGGCAGGCAAAGCGTAAATGCCCGGATATTCTGTTTGTTCCGCCGCATTTTGAACTGTATCAGCAATATTCGCGCCTGGCAAAAGAAATTTACGCTGATTATACCAGTCAGGTGGAGAGCTTTGGATTGGATGAATGCTGGCTCGATGTAACAGGAAGTCCTCTTTTTTGCGGCAACGGGAAAAGAATTGCGGACGAAATCCGGCGCAGAATCCGGGAAGAACTGGGGGTAACGGCTTCGGTCGGCGTAAGTTTTAACAAAATCTTTGCTAAATTGGGTTCTGATATGAAAAAGCCGGATGCCACAACTGTGATTACAAAGGAGGATTATCAGAAAACCGTTTGGCCGCTTTCGGCAGATCAGCTGTTGTTCATTGGGAGTGCAACCAGCCGCAGGCTTCAGCAATGCGGGATCGAAACGATAGGAGATCTTGCCAAGGCAGATCCTGGGGAATTAAAAAGACGTTTTGGGAAAAACGGCGTCACCTTATGGCTGTATGCTAATGGGCAGGACCAATCTCCGGTGGCGGAAAGCGGCTGTGCGCGTGAAATAAAATCCATCGGCAACAGCACGACAACGCCGCGGGATTTGATAAAAGAAGAGGAGATTAAAATTACGCTGTACGCGCTGTGTGAAAGCGTAGCAGAACGGCTGAGGGATCATCGGCTGATGGGTACATCCGTTCAGCTCACAATGCGAGATCATCGTCTGGAAACGGCTGAACGGCAGGGAAAGCTGGATCATCCTTCCTGCGTTTCCGGTGTGCTGTTTGAAAAAGCATTTGCGCTTTACCGCGCGAGCGGATGGGACAAAAGACCGCTGCGGTTGTTGGGAGTCCGCGCGTGCGGACTGCAGGAAGAAGGCTGCAGGCAGCTTTCCTGTCTGCCGGAGATGGAAAAACTGCAGCGGCGGGAAGAAGAGGAGCGTGCGATTGATGCCATTCGCCGCCGTTACGGTCATTTTTCCGTGCAGAGGGGAATTATGCTGACGGATCGGGTATTATCTTCAGTCAATCCAAAAGAACGGCATACGATACATCCGGAGGTATTTCAGAGGAAAGGATAAACGACAGCCAAGGTTTTGACAGAAAAGGCCAAAAGGAGGGCAGAAATGTCAAAACCATGTAAAACATATGTTGCGGTACTTGTGAAGTTTGACACGTCTGGTGAAATTGTTCCGCTCAGGATCAAATGGGCAGACGGCAGGGTTTTTTTGGTGGACCGGGTGCTGGAGGTGCGGAGAGCCGCCAGTTTAAAAGGCGGAGGCACGGGAATCCGGTTTACGGTTCGAATTGCAGGAAAAACAACATATTTATGGCGCGACGGCGATTGTTGGTTTGTAGAATCGTCGTAGGGGACGACGCCCCGGCGTCCCGCTTTCCGATATTTCATTATATTTTTGGAAATATTTTTGCCTATATCATAGCGGGGTGTATTTTTTTCGGTGCGTCCAGGGGCCGCACCCTACAAAGTTGTTTTGAATGGTCACAGCCAAAAGAGCATAAAAAAACAAAAAACACGGCGGAAGACGGACGTGTATCGGTAGGGGACGGCGCCCCGGCGTCCCGCTTTCCAACGCTTTGTTTTGCAAGTTAGAAATAGTTTTGATTTGTTAAGAAAAAGTTAATAGTTGATTCAGAGTTTTTCAAGCACCGTTGTGTATGATAAAAATGTACCCGGTAAACGTTTATGGGTTTTAATAAATTCCGGTAAAAAAAGCAATAAAAACAGGAGGGAATCAACATGAAAATGGGAAAGAAAACAACCGCATTGCTTGCCTTCTCCATCGGAGCAATGGTGTTTGCCACTTCGGCAATGGCAGACGTTGCAATCGGCTCCGGCTATAATAACTTGAAAAATGCCGCAAAAGAAACGATGGCAAAGCTAACGAAGGACGTGGATAACTTTCAAGCGGACATGAAAATGAGCGTAAAACTGGACGGAACGGAGTTTTTAAATGAAACTGCAACCAGTAAGTTTGATATGAAGGGAAAACGCAGCGAATCGCAAAGCACTTTTCTAAAACCGGACGGCAAAACGCGGAAAAGCTATTCCTATGGTGATGCACAAATGAATGTGTATAAGTCGGAAGAGAGTGAAAAATACCAGGTATACCAGTATGAGGAAGATCGTGATTATACCTTGATTAACAATCCGTTTGAAGAAGAAATGGCTGCGGATGCGGAAAAAGTAGTGGACGCTTTTGTAGGAAGTTTAAAAGACGTCGTGCAGATGGAAGAAACGGATAACAAAAAAATGTACATCGCAAATCTCACAGAGACGCAGATTCCTACCTTTGTCAATGCCCTGACGTCTTTCGTGGCAAAATACTCTTTGGTGGAAGATTACCGTATGGAAGAAAGGAACCTTCCCAAAATCACCAATGACCTTTGCGTGAGAAATGTGTCCGGCAAAGCCATTGAAAATGAAATGGGCATCTTAGAAGATATTTTAGGAACCATTACACTGGCTGGAACCGATGATAATGGAGCAGATCATGAATTGACGGCGGAATTTTCTGTCAGCATTTCCGGTATCAATGAGACGGATGTGGTGAAGCCGGAGCTGACGGATGAAAATGCAGAATATACAACGAATTCTTCTGGATCCACATTGGGCGCAAAATATGTCGGTGTGTATAAAAATGATGTTGTGGAATCGGACAGCAGCTCTTTCCGCAAAGTTGGGGAGCGGGTTTTGGAGATTACACAAGCAGACGAAAACGGTTTCAGCGGTCAGTATTATGAAGTGTACAGCGATGGATATACACCGGAAAATACGGTGGCGCCGTTTACCTTTACCAGCGCCCCGGACGTAGGCAAAGGGTTCGGTGACAGCTGTTTTGTCTATACCGATGCGAGTGGGAACCAGGCATATGGAATTTTAGATAAAAACGGAGCAAGTGAGCAAAACCTGTATTTAACGCTCGGTGTACAATTTAATGAAGACGGAGATGGGTATTCTTATTCTGATCAGGTAATGAATTTTAATAGAGAATTTATCCGTATGTTTGAATAAAAAGCTGGGAAAATGGTTAGCGGCAGATAAAATGCGGCATTTTTAACAGCGGCAAGGAATCAACCAACGCCGGGAGTATGTGTATGGCTTCTCCCGGCTGCTGGTTCATTTTTATATCAAAGGGGAATCGGAATGGATAAAGCAATTGTGATAGAAAACTTAACGAAGCGCTATAAAAACAACCGCGGCATTTCCGGAATACATTTAGAAGTGGGAAAAGGGGAAATTTTCGGATTTTTAGGGCCAAACGGCGCCGGAAAAACAACTGCGATGAAAATTATGACCGGTTTGATGAAACCGGATGACGGCGATGTTAAAATTAATGGCTTTTCTATCTTAAACCAATATGAACAGGCTATGGCAAATGTGGGCTGCATCATTGAGCATGTGACGCCATATCCGTACTTGACAGCGTATGAGAATATGAAAATGTGTGCGCGTTATTATGACAATGTGGATGAAAAGCGCATTGACGAGTGCCTTGAAATGACGGGTATGCTCCGGTTTAAAAAGGAGCGAATTAAAAATTACTCTTTAGGAATGCGGCAGCGGCTGGGGATTTCCCTCGCATTTTTATCAGACCCTGCTATTTTGATTTTAGATGAGCCGCTAAACGGGCTGGATGTGGAAGGAATGGTAGAAATCCGTAAACTCATTTTAGAAACAGCGGAAAAAAAAGGGACAACATTTTTCATCTCGAGCCATCTCATTCATGATGTGGAGCTGACGTGCAACAAGGTCGGCCTGATCTATAATGGAAAACTACTGGGGGTAGACTCCACAGAGGATATTTTAAAAAATTACTCCTCGCTGGAGAATTATTATTTAAGCGAGGTGGACGAAGTTGAACATGCTTAAAGCTGCGTATTTAAATGAATTATTTAAAATTTCTAAAAAGAAAAAAATCATGGTAGCGGCCATTTTATCCATTGCGGCTATTTTGATTGGCGGACTGATTGTTTCCAGCGTAAATAATTTTATTGGAATTAACCTGACCGGGAAGTCAGAATTTTCCATTATGGTTCTATCCGTTTTATGCTATACCCTCATTCCGCTGTTTACCATGTTTGTCTGTGTGGACATGTTTACTGGGGAGCTTGCGGACCACACGATTAAACAAACTTTGACACGTCCGGTTTCGCGGCTGAAAATTTTTTCGGCAAAAACGCTGGCAGCAGCCACCTTTATTTTAGCGAATTTACTGTTTGTTATGATTGTCTCCATACTGGTGTCTTTTGTGATCGGCGCGACTAGCCTGAGCCTTTGGAAGGTTTTGCTGGCATATATAGCGGAATTTTTCCCTCTAATGGTATTTGCCCTGCTGGTTATATTTATATCGAATATTATGCATGGAACCCCGAGTGCATTTTTAATTTCGTTGGTTTTGTATTTGGCTTTTTTAGCTTTTTCTGCCGTATTCGGAGATTATGACAGCTTTTTCTTTACCTCGTTGTTTGACTGGTATACGCTGTTTTTAGGAAGTTATATTAATTTTTATAAAATTTTTCGGGTCTTGCTTATTTTGATTGGCTGTGGTATGATGTTTTTTGCGGCGGGATATTATTTGTATGACCGCAGAGATGTTTAGTCATGAAAAGAAAAGATAAAGGGGACGTGCCGAATGAAACTGCGACATTATCTTTTGGGGCAAAACGTATCGGTTTTGATTGTTACCATAGTAATTACGGCTTGTTTCAGCCTTTTGTTCGGCTCGTTGTCACTGCGTGCGCAGAACATTCCGAATAGTCATTGGCAGGCGGACAAAATTGTTTTGCTAAAATCAAATCAAATTATATATAATGATACCACCCTGTCAGAGTTTAACATAGAAGAATTGCAGATGAATTTAAAAATGGGGATTTCGGAGACGGAATTAGCCGGGTCACGTTATAGAGTACATACCGAGGCATTTCGTTTAGGTGCAGAGGATTATTTGATGATCCAAATGACGCCGTCTTATGATTTGTCATTGTTTTACCGTCAATTAATTCTGTTTGTTATCGCAGTATTTTTAATTACATTTGTAATTTCCTGCATTGTTGCACAGCAAATGAACGAAAAGCGGATCATCAGACCGGTGGTGCGCCTCAAAGAAGAAACGGACAGGCTGGCGGCCGGCAATTTGGATACGCAGATTGCCGACGAAGGCTATGGAGAGGTGAATGAACTAACGCAGGCGGTGGAGTCGCTCAGGCTTCGCCTGAAGGAATCCATTGCCAGTCAGGAACATTATGATGAAAACAGAAAATTCTTAATGTCTTCTATTTCGCACGATCTAAAAACGCCGGTAACAGCTGTGCGCGGTTATATCGAGGGCGTTTTGGACGGTGTGGCGGACACGCAGGAAAAACAGAAAAATTATCTCAGCAAAGCGGCAGAGAAAACGGTATTGATTACGAACATGATTGATGATCTTTTGTTATATTCGAAACTGGATTTAAACCAGATTCCATTTGATTATGAGCGTGTAGACATTGCAAAATATCTGGCTGATTTTGTAGAAGACTGCAAGATGGTATTTTTGCAGGAAGAAAAGCAGATTTTGTTTTTCAACGATCTTGCCGGAACGGTTTTTGTTCGTCTGGATCCCAAACGGTTCCGACGCGTGGTCCAAAACATTGCGGACAATGCCAAAAAGCATATCCCAAAAGGGGAAGGCAAGGTTGAGGTTTCGCTCCGCCAGACGCATTCCTCTGTAATTATAGAGTTTTCCGACAACGGAGAAGGTATTTCAAAAGAAGACCTGCCGCATATTTTCGAGCGGTTTTACAGGGCGGATTCTGCACGGAAAATTGAAGGTTCGAGCGGTTTGGGGCTTGCCATTGCCAAACAAATGGTGACAGAAATGGACGGGCGGATCTGGGCGGTCAGCGAATTGGGACAAGGGAGCCGTATTATGATTTCTATGAAAAAAATACCGATTATGGAGGAGAAAGCTGAAAATGAAAAAAATCTTAATCATAGAGGATGATAAAAGCATCGCAGAACTGCAGCAGGATTATCTTACCATGAGCGGTTATGAGGTTGACTGCGCTTATGACGGTGAAGAGGGTTTGCAAAAAATAAAAGAAGGGAATTTTGATTTAATCATCCTTGACCTGATGCTTCCGGGGAAGGACGGTTTTGCTATTTTAAAAGAAATTTCCGAATCCAAAGAGGTGCCCGTGCTGATTGTTTCAGCGAAGGATGAGGAAATTTATAAAATAAAAGGGCTGAATCTGGGTGCAGATGATTATATTACAAAACCATTTTCCATGGGAGAACTGGTTGCGCGTGTCAATGCGCATTTAAAAACCTATGAAAAGTTTTTAAACCGCGGTGAGGCGCACAAAAATAAGATGATTACGGTGAGAGGGCTTACCATTGACAAAGATGGGATGCGTGTTTTTGTCAACGGCAAGGAAGTGACGCTTAAGCAGAAAGAATTTGAGCTTTTGCTTTTTTTAGCGGAAAATCCAAACCGGGTATATGATAAAGAAACATTGTTTGAACGGGTTTGGGGTTATGATGCGCTGTCTGATGCGACGACGGTTACGGTTCATATCGCGCGGATCCGGGATAAAATTGAAGAAAATCCAGCAAAAAGCCAGTATATCGAAACGGTTTGGGGTGCGGGCTACCGGTTTAAAATATAGAAAATAAAGGATGTCACATCCATTAAAAACAGATAAAAACACAGCATTGCTCACTTCGTTTGTTGCAGCAGCGCTGTGTTTTTTGTTTTCGATGTTTTTTTAGAAAGAGATCGCTTGTTTCAGTCGGAAATCCCGGATGCAGCCAAAGGGGTATAGCCTGTTTTTGCAACGATTTCCTGCCCTTGTGAGCCCAGAATCCATTCTAAAAGGCGGAGGGTATTGGCATTTGCGTCCGACCGTGTAACAGCGTAAAAATCAGAGGAGATGGGATAGGATCCGTTTTCAATATTGTCTGTGTTCGGAAAAACATTGTCAATTTGGAGCAATTTGATCTGATTGTTTTGCACCATTTCCGTGGAATAAAACCGGAAGGAAAAACCAATGGCATTTTTAAAATTCTTATAATCTGCAGTTTGTTTAATAATCCCGCCCATACCGCTGATGCGGTTTTCCGTCGGTGGTTGAATGAGATTTTTCCCGGTCATGAGACGCTCTAGGGCACTTTGGCTTCCGCTGCCTTCGTCCCGCTGAAATGCGCGGATTTCTCCCAGGTGATCGGCGCCCAGCTCGCTCCAGGTCATAATTTCTCCGGAATAAATTTGCCGGATTTCTTCCAGAGAAAGATTTTCAATCGGATTTTTTGCATTGACAAAAAACACAAACGCCTCTTTGCCGATCGGCGTAAAAGTCAGTTCTACGCCGTTGTCCCGAGCGGTTTGCGCCTGTTCTTCCGATGGCGCCGCGACGAAAATCATGTCGGCATTTCCGCTAATAATGCTTTCATAGGCGTTTGCGGTTTTGGTGCATTTTAAATACGGGTTCTCATTCATCCGGTATTGGTTTCCCTCTACCCGGAGATAATCTGCCAGCGCTTCTTCCGGATATACGGCTCGGGCAAACGCTGAATATACAGGGAACAGAGCCGTAGCGCCGTCTAGCCTCGGTATCTCTTCGGAAAGCCGGAGAGTAGCGGGCTCGTCCAACACGACAACTTTGGAATTTTGACCGTACGGCGCGTATAGAAGCAGCAGGTCTTCCGCTTCGCCGACCGTGGGAATGGAATTAAGATAGCATTCATAGGCGCGGTAACCGCCAGAGGAAACGAGTACGAGCGCAAGAAAACAAATGGTCGGAATCCAAACCGCTTTTTTGCGAAACACGCCCCATAACAGGCAGGAGAAAAGAAGCGCCAGACCTACTGCCGCAGCGGCCAGAAAAATGGAGTAAATACCGGCGTTTGGCGTTGTAAAAGCGAGGACAATCATCCCACACAATGCTGCAAAGAAAAAGAAAGCAAGCAGACAAAGATTGATGAGAAGCTTTCCCAGACAGGGATATTTTTTACCGGCAACCCCAATGATTCCAATCGTGAGGACGGCCAAAAAAATGAAAATCAAAATCATGATCGGGCTCCTTTCTTTTTTGCGGCGCTGTATCAGAACCATGCAAGCCGCGGTGTTTTTTTATGAAAATAACCTCCAAATCGACAGAAATAGTAATTCAATCAACCTGGAGGTTATGGTGCCGCAGTGATACATTCGGCTTATTCAAATTCAAATTCATCCTGCATTCTTTTTTTAAATTCTTC
This sequence comes from uncultured Eubacteriales bacterium, assembly GCA_949299615.1. Taxonomy (GTDB): domain Bacteria; phylum Bacillota; class Clostridia; order UBA1381; family UBA9506; genus RGIG1666. The sequence continues at coordinate 12,748 of CASGBM010000027.1, forward strand.
AAACGCCATATCCAGTTCTGCTTCGTCTTCTACCAGTGTCAGCGTTTCATTTCCTTCCTCATCGGTAACGAGCGTAAAGATGAGTACCTCATCGTCTGTTTCGTCTTCTTCATCGGCAGAAACAAGGCACACATAGACATCGCCGTTAAATTCGAAACTGTCTAAATGTTCAAAGCGGTGTTCTGAGCCGTCTTCATCCAGCAAAGTGACATATTTGTCATCTGCCGCTTCTTCCTTTTCAGCGGGGACTTTTGTGTTTTCGTCCATTTTGGCGCCTCCTTTGCAGCTGTGTTATTGATAATTTTTTATACTGTCTAAGACTTTTTGCAGCATTTCTTTATACTTTTCGCCTTTTTTACGTTCTTCTTCCACAACTTTTTCCGGCGCTTTGGAAACAAAACCAGCATTAGAGAGCTTTCCTTCCACGCGCTTTATTTCATTTTCCAAATTCTGCTTTTCCTTTTCCAGCCGCGCCAGTTCTTTTTCCCGGTCTACCAGGTCGTCCAGCGGCATGAAAATCTGTGCCGATTCCACAACGCAGGATACGGCATTTTTCGGAACTTCTTTGTTATCTTCCGCCAGAACCACTTCGGATGCACCGGCAAGTTTTTCAAAGAAGACTGTTCCCTGAGAAAAGACATCTTTTTTGTCTGTCACAAGAATTACTTTCGCACGCTTGGATGGCGGAATGTTCATCTCGCTCCGCTGGTTTCTAACAGCCTTGAGAGCAGATTTAATCAGCTCCATATTGGCAGAATCATCCGGGAAGAAAAGCGTGCTGTCTGCGCTCGGCCAGTTGGCAATGACAATACTTTCGCCTTCGTGCGGGAGCTGCTGCCAAATTTCTTCTGTAATGAACGGCATAAATGGGTGGAGCAGTTTGAGCGTATTGGATAAGACAAAGGATAGGATCTGCTGTGCCGCCAAATGGGTCGGACATTCCGCGTCATAAAGCCGCGGTTTTACCAGTTCAATATACCAGTCGCAGTATTCATCCCAGATAAAGTCATAAAGTTTACTGACCGCAATTCCAAGCTCAAATTTATCTAAATTCTCCGTTACTTCCTGCACCAGATGATTGTATTTATCCAAAATCCATTTATCTTCCAGGGCCATCTGTGAAGATTCCGGAAGAGACAGCGTATCTATTTTTAAATTCATTAGCACAAAACGGGAGGCATTCCAAATTTTATTGGCAAAATTTCGGCTGGCTTCCACCCGTTCAGTGGAAAAGCGCATATCATTGCCCGGCGAATTCCCGGTTGCCAGAGTAAAGCGCAGGGCGTCCGCACCGTATTGTTCAATAATTTCCAGAGGGTCAATTCCGTTTCCAAGCGATTTGCTCATCTTGCGGCCTTGCGCATCGCGCACCAAACCATGAAACAGGACGTGGTGAAACGGCGCTTTCCCCGTGTGCTCTAAGGAAGAAAAGATCATCCGAGCAACCCAGAAAAAGATGATGTCATACCCCGTAACCAATACATCCGTCGGGAAGAAATATTTAAAATCTTCTGTTTCTTCCGGCCAGCCTAATGTCGAGAATGGCCAGAGCGCAGAGGAGAACCATGTGTCTAGGACGTCTTCATCCTGATGCACTTTGCCGCCGCACTTGGGGCAAACGGTAATGTCCTCTTCGGCAACCATTGTTTCTCCGCAGTCATCACAGTAAAATGCAGGAATCCGATGTCCCCACCAAAGCTGGCGGGAGATACACCAGTCGTGCACATTTTCCATCCAATTGGTATATGTTTTCTTAAGACGTTCCGGGCTGAACTGGATCGTGCCGTCTTCCACAACACGGAGCGCTTCTTTTGCAAGAGGAGCCATCTTGACAAACCATTGTTTTGATGTGATCGGTTCCACCGTGGTTCCGCAGCGATAACATTCCCCGACGTTGTGCGTATGGTCTTCAATTTTCAGAAGCAAACCCTCTGCCTCCAAGTCGGCAACGATTTGCCTGCGCGCCTCATAGCGGTCTAATCCTTCGTATTTTTCGCCGAATTGATTGATTGTCGCATCGTCGTTCATGACTTTAATACATTCCAAATGGTGCCGCATTCCCACTTCAAAGTCATTTGGATCGTGTGCCGGTGTGATTTTAACGGCTCCGGTTCCAAATTCTTTATCCACGTATTCATCGGCAATCACGGGGATTTCGCGGCCGACCAAAGGCAAAATGAGCGTTTTTCCAACCAAGTGCGCATAACGCTCGTCTTCCGGATGGACGGCAACGGCGGTGTCTCCCAGCAGAGTTTCCGGCCGGGTGGTTGCAATTATTACAAATTCATCGCTGTCTTTGACCGGATATTTAATATGCCAAAAATGCCCCGCCTGCTCTGCATATTCTACTTCCGCATCCGAAAGCGCAGTGGTACAGCTCGGGCACCAGTTAATAATGCGGTTGCCCTGATAGATCAGACCTTTTTCATAAAGGGAAACGAAAACTTTTTTCACTGCACGGGAAAGCGCTTCGTCCATGGTAAAGCGTTCCCTTGTCCAGTCGCAGGAACTGCCCAGCTTTTTCAACTGGTTAATAATGCGGTCGCCGTACAGTTTTTTCCATTCCCATACGCGCTCAGTAAACTTTTCACGGCCCAAATCATAACGGGTGAGCCCTTCTTCGTTGCGCAGATATTCTTCCACTTTAATCTGTGTGGCAATGCCGGCGTGGTCCGTGCCGGGTACCCAAAGAGCCGCATAGCCCGCCATCCGCTTATAGCGGATTAAAATATCCTGAAGCGTTTCGTCCAAAGCATGTCCCATATGCAGCTGCCCGGTAACATTTGGCGGAGGGATTACAATGGTAAACGGCTTTTTATTCTTGTCGATTTTCGGCGTGAAGTATCCGTGTTTCACCCAATCAGCGTACAGCCGATCTTCCACATCTTTGGGGTTATAAACTTTATTTAAGGTTTTTTTACTGTCTTCCATACATGCCTCCTGCAATAAATATCATGACCGCGCCTAGAATCACCAGCCACATGCCAATGATTTTTACAACATAAATTTGTTTGTTCAAAGTGCTTCGGGTGTCATCATCTTGCGCAGAACCATTTTTGCGAATCAGAACCGGTTTTGCTAAAAATGTAATCAGCGCACCAATGATAATGAGCGCCCAAGGAAAAATAGTCATAATGCTGTCCATGGTTTATGCTCCTTCATTGTTTTTTTATCTATCCATCCTAATCCGGGTAGCGCATGCCGCCGGCAGGCATATTTTGCAGTTTTTTCTTCGTACAGTCAATTTTCCGGCTGCTTACTCTGCTAATTTGCTTTGTTTTGAGGGAATATATTCTTTAAATTTTTTCTGTTTTAATAAATAAGAGTATGTATATGTAATCATGGCAAAAAGGCTAAGCGCAATGCTCGCGCTGAGCATAACGGTTTCTAAGACAGGGTTAATTTGCGGGAAAACCATTAAAATACACAGGGCAATAAACAAAACCACAGTGTTGAGTTTGCCAAAAAGGTTTGCCTGTACATATGTTTTTTTCACGTACAAAAAAATGCTTCCAAAAATCATCAGCGCTTCTTTTACGACCAAAACGGCGACAAACCAAATGGGGATAAAGCCGGCAAGAACCATAAAGATAATGACCGTAATCTGCATCAGCTTGTCCGCAAGGGGATCCATAAGCTGTCCCCACTTCGTAGTTTGGTTAAATTTTCGGGCAATATAGCCGTCCAAAACGTCAGTTGCGCTGGCCAAAATAAAAATAGCGGCGCTCCAAAGTTTATATTCACCTTCTGCGCAGAAAACAGCAGCGTAGCAAGGAATCATAAAAAAGCGCAGAGTGGTGAGAAAATTTGGTATATTCATGGACAGCCTCCCATAGTTTCATATTCAAATATTATATAATATCCGGCGGGATTTTTCAAGAGGAAATCCGGCAATTTCCATGGTTTTGCCGATTTATTGCATGGAACAGACATAGTCCCACAGCATGGGATTATATTTTTTCAAATTTATGGGTTTAAAATTAGAATTGGTAAAAGCCAAAAGCGTTTCGCCATGCGCCAAAAGAACGGAATCGTTTTTACGAACCACATCATACTGAAAACGAATTTTCACAGGGGTGAGTTCCTTTATGCTGGTGCGGATAATGACGACATCCTCATAATGCGCCGGAACAATGTAGCGGCAATGCGTTTCTACCAGCGGGAGCATAAGACCCTGTTTTTCCATTTCGCCGTAGCGAATTCCGCCGGAGGCAAAAAACTCTGTTCTTCCCACTTCAAACCAGGGATAATACCGGGAGTGATGGACAATGCCCATCTGGTCGGTTTCACAGTAGCGCACAGTCAGTTCGGTTTCGTATACTTTCATTGGTGTACTCCTTTCACAAAACAATCAAGGGTTCCGTCTTGTAAGCGCAGGTTGACAGCATCGCCGGGCGAGACCTGTTTTGCGGAAACAATGGGAACGTGGTCTGCGCCGGTTGCAACTGCATATCCGCGTGCCAGGACTTTAAGCGGGCTTAAGGCGTCCAGCTTTTCGGTAAGAATTGCCGCTTTCTCCCGCTTTTGCTGAAGGACGTTTTCTAGCGCTTGTGTCAAATTTTTCTCCGCCTCGATAAGCCGCATTTGAAAATCCTTGAAAGATTCCGAAAAATGGAGAAGAGCAGAGGAGGACGCCAGACGTTCAAAGGACCGTTCTTTTTTTTCTAAACTCTGGCGGACGCAGCTGATCAGAGCTCCTTGTAAAAGGGTCAGACGCTCAAGAATTTCCGCGGCGGAGGGAACGGCAATTTCTGCGGCGGCAGACGGGGTCGGGGCGCGCCTGTCCGAGACAAAGTCGGCAATGGTAAAATCCGTTTCGTGACCGACAGCAGATATAATAGGTATATCGGATGCAAAAATGGCGCGTGCGACGATTTCTTCATTAAACGCCCATAAATCTTCCATTGAGCCGCCGCCGCGCCCGACAATTAAAACATCTGCAAGACAGTGCCGGTTAAAAAATGCAATGGCATCTGCAATCTGTCCAGCGGCTTGATCACCCTGAACCAAGACGGGATATATGCGGATCGCGGCTTTGGGGTAGCGCCTGCCCAGCACGTGAATAATATCCCGCACGGCAGCTCCGGTTAAAGCAGTGACAACGCCGACAACAGCAGGGTATTCCGGCAGCGGCTTTTTATATTGCTGGTCAAATAAGCCTTCTTCCGAAAGCTTTGCCTTTAGCTGTTCATAGGCAATATGCAGGGCGCCGATGCCATCCGGCTGTAATTCTTCTATATAGAGCTGATACTGCCCGTCCCGTTCGTAAACGGAGATGCGGCCGCGCGCCAGCACTTTCATCCCGTTTTCCGGCTGAAAACGGAGCGAAGATGCCGCACTTCGAAACATGACGGCGCGAAGAACGGAGGAATCATCTTTGAGGGAAAGGTAAATATGCCCGGAGTAATGTTGTTTACAGTTAGATATTTCCCCTTGAATCCAAATATTTTTTAAATAAGAGTTATTGTCCATTACGCGTTTTACATAATGGTTTAGCTGCGAAACGGTTACCGTCAGTATCTCCTGGCTCATTTGTATTTTTCTTCCTTTCTGGCTTATGGATGAAAAAAACTGCAAATTGTGGGGTGCAGGAAATAGAATATTTCCTGCAAATGAAGACTTATTCCATAAAATCTTTGGTTAAAAATGCAATTCCGACAGCGTTATCTGTGGCATATTGCGGCTGAGAAAAGCATATGAGGGAACCAAAGGAAGCTAAAAGCTCCGAACGAATCCAGCGATTGGAGGCAACGCCGCCTGCCAAAAGGAGCGGCTTTTCGCCGTGTTGGGCAAACAACGCGCGGAAAGAAAGCACCAAAGACCGGGCAACAGCGGACAAAACGCTGCGCGCCAGTACGTCGGGATTCGTACCCGCCTCAATCGCCCGCATTGCCTGCGCTTCCACACCGGTAAAGCTGATGGAAGTGCCCTTCACGCTGGTTTTCCATTTTATGCAATCCAAAGCTTTAAGGCTCATTTGTTCCAGTTCTTTTCCGCACGGGAAGATTAGTCCCAGTTTTACGCCTACGCGGTCAATCAGCTGTCCGGCGCTGATATCCTGTGTTCCGCCTAAAATTTCACAGCGGTAACGCTTGTTTTCGCATGATACGGATAAAATCTCTGTTGTGCCGCCGGAAAGATGAACGGCGTAAAATTCCTGCGGCATGTCCTGTTTTAGCCCCAAAAGCCCAGCGCGAATGTGTCCTTCCTGGTGAGAAAACGAAAGCAGGGGAACGCGAAGTGCGGCAGCCGCAGACTGCGCGCTGACCATTCCGGCAAGAAACACAGGCATATAAGAATCTTCTGTTCGGCGCGGCGCACAGCTTGCTCCAACCGCGCAAATCTCCCCGGATTTTGGAAGAGATTCCAACAGTTTCGGCAGGTTTTTTATATGCAAAAACAGCGCGTCGCTCTGGCACGCGCCATGGTCATGGAGCCGGAATTGGTCATCGCCGACGAGCCCATCTCCGCACTGGATGTGTCCATCCGGGCTCAGGTGCTGAACCTTTTGAAGAAGTTCCAGAAGGAACGCGACGTCACCTATCTCTTTATTGCCCACGACCTGTCCATCGTGCGCTTTATCTCGGATCGGATCGGCGTTATCTATAAGGGCGACATTGTGGAAATTGCCGACGCGGAGGAACTCTTCAACTTCCCGCTGCACCCCTACACGCGCAGCCTGATCTCCGCCATTCCCATCCCCGATCCGAAGCTGGAGAAGAATAAGGTCCTCTTCACCTACGACCCCTCAGTCCACGACTACTCTGAGGACAAGCCCAGCCTCACTTGCATCGGCCATAATCACTATGTCTATGGCAATGCCAAGGAGATTGAGGAGTACAAGGCCATCCGGGAAAAGGGCGTCAAGCTCAAGTCCGTCACGATCCTGGACCCCAATGCCCCCACCGAGGAAAATAAGACCGCCGTCGAGGAGTCCATCCCCTCGGGCGACTATATCCTGGACCATCCCATCCACGACACTGGCAATAAGTGGCTGGCCATCCTCTCGTTCTTCCTGCCGATTCCTGGCTTTATCGCCGCGTTGATCTTCCGAAAGTGCAACTATATCCGCAACTTCAAGATGTGCCGCAAGGGTGCGCTGGCCGGCATCATCACCTTTGGTGTGTTGGTGCTGCTCTTCCTGGGCAAAAGCGCGCGCTGGAACGC
>CASGBM010000028.1 GCA_949299615.1 uncultured Eubacteriales bacterium
CTCAAGGTCCTGTCACGCCCCTATACGGGGCAACGGATTATTATTATATCACCTCTATCTCCCTTTGTCAACCCTTTTCTTCCACTTTTTTTGGTTTTTATTCTCAAAGAGATTAATTTTTGCAATGAATGACAACAGGAGGAAGTTGTGCTATAAACATACCATATCATTTCCACAACATGAAAAATTATACATATTTTTTAATATTTATTGTTCTTCTTTCATTTCCTGAAATTTCACTGCACAATACAGAGCACATTCTACCCGCTTACGCTGCAGCTTGCACGTTAACTCCAAAGGGGTATTGATATCGCCGCAATATTTATATGCATTTGCCGGACAACCACCGCTGCAATAAAATTTAGCAAAACAGTTCCGGCAGGCATCTTTTGTGTAAACATTTGAAGATTCAAATGTTTTCTTCATATTCTCATCCAAAGAGCCATCAAATACATTTCCCATTTTCATCTTTTCGTCGCCGACAAATTGATGACAAGGGTAAATGTCACCGTCCGGCGTAACAGCGACATATTCATGACCGGATCCGCAGCCGGAAAGCCTTTTTGCCACGCATGGACCGCCTTCCAGGTCAATCATAAAATGGAAAAAGTTAAAACCTTTGCCCTCTTTTCTTCTTTTTACATATTCTACTGCCAGTTTCTCATATTCCGCATAAATAGCTTCAATATCTTCATCCCGGAGTGCATAATCCTCGCTTGCCTCCGCCACAACCGGCTCAATCGATATTTGTTTAAAGCCTAAATCTGCAAAATGCAGCACATCCTTTGCAAAATCCAGGTTATAGCGCGTAAATGTTCCGCGAACATAGTAATTATCCTGTCCGCGCGAATCCGCTATGTCCTGAAATTTTTTCACAATGCTGTCATAGCTGCCAGTTCCGTCTACCCGCTGGCGCATGCGGTCATTCACTTCTTTGCGTCCATCCAGGCTTAAAACAATATTTCCCATGTTTTCATTAATAAACTGTTTTTTCTCATCGTCTAATAAAATCCCATTTGTTGTAATGGTAAAACGGAAATTTTTATTGTATTTCTTTTCTTCCTCCCGGGCATAACGCACAATTTCTTCTACAACATCAAAATTTAAAAGAGGTTCCCCGCCGAAAAAGTCAATTTCAATATTGCGGCGGTTACCAGAATTTTGAATGACAAAATCAATTGCCTTTTTCCCTACCTCCAGCGGCATAAGGCTTCTTTGCCCTTCATAGGTTCCGGTTCCGGCAAAACAATATTTACAGCGCAAATTGCAGTCATGCGCAATGTGCAGGCACATTGCTTTTACAACTGAATTTTTATGCCAGTTTTTTGCATATTCTGCATACATATCCTCACTGAAAAGGAGCCCTTCTTCCGCTAATTCGCAAATATCTGCATAAGCTTCCTCTAATTCTTCCTGCGGATATTTGGACGAAAGCTTGTCCGAAATTGTCTGCGGCAACTGCTTATCTTCTGGCTTTTCTTTCAGCTCGGAAATTAAATCACGCGTCAGGTCATCTACTTCATGCACCGCACCGCTGTATACGTCCAAAACAATATTTGTATCATCAATTGTAAACTGGTGTACCATAAAAACCGACTCTACCTCTCTTATGTATTTTCAAAAAACAAATTAACCGAAAAAACAGGCGGCAACGAAACCGTCGCCGCCCAAACAAATTTTCAACTTAAACTCTCTCGCACTTTTGATTTGCCACTGTGCAGGAGGTTTTGCATGCGGACTGGCAAGATGTCTGACATTCGCCGCAGCCGCCCTTTTTCATGCTTTCTTTTAAGCTTGCTTTATTACAGGTTTTAATGTGTTTCATTTCTTCTCCCTCCATTTAACGTTTTCTTTTGTCCGATAAATTAATCCCTAAAATTCCGCCTATTGCTCCAGCAAACACGCTGACCGCCAGCATAACCAAAATGTATGCGTTCATATAAAAACCATCGCCGGCTAAAGACGAAATAAAATACAGGATTAAAATGTATAAAATACCGGTCAAAGCACCGTTAAGCCAGCCTTTGCTTTTTGCCGTGCGCGAAGCGCGCATCCCTGCAAAGATCACACTCACCACTGCAGTCAAAATCACAAAAAACGGAATTAATTTTTCGGATACAGGCGTATAGGTTAAAAGCAACGCCTCCAAAAAAAACAGCACTGCCGTAAAACCAAACGCCCAAAGCATGGCTTTTCCAAAATTAATCAATCCGCACTTTACCGCACCGGTATCTTTCACTGCTTGATATTCCTCATGATACATAATTACTCCTCCCAAACAGAATCTGTCATTCTCTCTATATACCTATTCTGTCTGAGGCAAAAATATGCAAAATCAATCAGCGCTTACCGGCTTAATTACATCGCGGACAGCCCAGCGCTCTAAAGTCATCAATTGCTTTTCTGTACGCGTTCCGGTTTCAATCACGATTTTTTCATCTTTAATTTTTGTAATAGTTCCTACAATACCGCCAATCGTGGTAATATTATCTCCCACTTTCAGATTGGCAAGCATATTTTTATTTTCCTTATCCCGTTTTCTTTGCGGACGGATAAGAATAAAATAAAATACGACAATCAGCAAAACCATAGGCAAAAGACTAAGGAGCATCCCCATTGGGCCCGCTGCCTGTGCCGTACCTTCTGCTGCCGCTGCCGCTGCCGCTGTACTTTCTGCAGCTTCTGCAAAGGCTTGAATCATATCCAGCACCTCCATTTTATAATAATGATAACAACTAGTTATTATAACCTTTCTTTTCCTTTTTCGCAAGCCTTTTTCTTAAAAAATATGAAATTTTCATTCTATTAACAAATTCAGCAAAAAAACATTGACATCATAAATATTTAGTGGTAAGATAACCATATAGATAGAGGCGCGTTTTTTATCAGTATTTACAGATGAGGATATGGGGATCCTTAGACTTTGTAAAAAAAGGAAAAAACGCCGAAGAAACGATGACCCATGCATTTGTTTCTGGGGCTGCGGTGAATAACCTCAGCACTGTCACCAGTACCGCTACTGATGGAGGGCTATCTGTAATGTTTATTTTAACCGTTCTTGTTTTGGTTAAAAGAATATGGATACAGATGCCGGCCTCCCTCTTTTCGGAGTCCGGTTTTTTTATTCGGTTTTTCATATTCAATAAACTTCTTGTTTTCCATTCACATACTGTGCCGCTAACATAATCCGGCGGCATTTAAATATAATAAATAACGAAAGAAATATAGGAGGCACGTTTTATTATGAAACAATACAAAATTGCTGTTGTCGGTGCAACCGGCATGGTTGGAAGAACTTTTTTGAAAGTGCTGGAGGAAAGAAAGCTCCCGGCACAAAGCTATACGCTTTTTGCTTCTGCACGTTCTGCAGGCAGTAAGATTTCTTTTATGGGAGAAGAATATACGGTACAGGAGCTCAATGAGCATTCCTTTGACGAAGGGTTCGATATCGCGCTTTTCTCCGCCGGTGGTTCCACCAGCGAAAAATTCGCTCCGATTGCCGCATCCAAAGGCTGTGTCGTCATTGACAATTCCAGCCAATGGCGCATGGATCCGGAAGTTCCTTTGGTGGTTCCCGAAGTGAATCCCGATGACATAAAAAAACATAAAGGCATTATTGCCAATCCCAATTGCTCTACCATTCAAGCCATGGTTGCTCTGCGTCCGCTGCAATTAAAATATGGCATTCGGCGCATTGTTTACTCAACCTATCAGGCAGTATCCGGCGCCGGCCTTGGCGGCTATCAGGATCTAGAAAACGGGATGAAGGGCGAAGCGCCGAAAAAATTTAACCACCCGATTTTCAGTAACTGCCTGCCGCAGATTGACGTATTTTTGCCAAACGGATACACAAAAGAAGAGATGAAAATGGTAAATGAAACACGCAAAATTCTTGGTGATGATACCTTGCGCATTACTGCAACGACCGTTCGCGTACCCGTATTTATGGCGCACAGCGAATCGATTAATGTAGAACTGAAAAAACCATTTGATCTGGATGAGCTGCGCGCGACGCTGGAAGCAGCTCCCGGACTTATCGTGCAGGATGATCCGGAGCACGCAGTCTATCCTATGCCGATTAACGCGCAGGGAAAAGATGAAACTTTCGTCGGCAGAATCCGCCGGGACGAAAGTGTGGAAAACGGCGTTAACCTTTGGGTGGTTGCTGATAATATCCGCAAAGGCGCTGCAACAAACGCGGTTCAAATTGCACAGAAGTTAATTGAAATGTGGGAAAGCAAATAAGCGGGGAGGGCTTAAAATGTCAAAGAAAACGGTTTTCACCGGTGCCGGCGTTGCCATCGTCACACCATTTCACGATACAGGGATTGATTACCAGGCATTTGGCAACATCATAGAATATCAAATTGCACACAAAACCGATGCGATCATTGTTTGCGGAACCACCGGCGAATCTGCAACTATGCCGGACAGCGAGCATATGGATGCCATCCGTTTTGCAGTAAAGCAAACCGCAGGCAGAATTCCTGTAATTGCCGGGACAGGAAGCAACGATACCAAGCACTGCATTGAATTAAGCAAGGAAGCGCAAAACGCAGGCGCGGATGCTCTGCTTTTGGTTACTCCTTACTATAACAAAGCTACGCAAAAAGGGCTGTATGAACATTTTAAGGCTGTAGCGCAGTCGGTGAATTTGCCTATCATTCTGTATAATATTCCCGGACGAACCGGCATGCAGATTGATATAAAAACATTGAAAAAACTGGCTGAGATTGAAAATATTGTCGGCTTAAAAGAAGCCAGTGGAAACATATCCTACACTGCGCAGGCCGCGGCAGAGTGTCCGGAAATTGATTTGTATTCCGGCAATGACGATATGATTGTTCCGGTTATGAGTCTGGGCGGCAAGGGTGTTATTTCTGTCTTGTCAAACATTATGCCGGAAGAGGCGCATGATATTTGCGAAAAATATCTAAATGGGGACCATGCAGGATCTCTTGCTTTGCAGCTGAAACTGTTTGCGCTGATCAAAGCTTTGTTTATTGAAGTAAACCCCATTCCGGTTAAAACGGCAATGAACCTAATGGGCATGAACGCCGGCTTGCTTCGGATGCCTCTGTGCGAAATGGATGAGGGAAATTTGGAAATTTTAAAAAGCGCCATGAAAGATGTCGGACTTATCTAAACATTTTTAATGCTGGAAAACGTTGAAGACGATATTTCATTACAAAAGAGAAGAAGGGATACGGATGACGAATATTATTTTAAGCGGATGCAACGGCCGTATGGGGCAAGCCATAACCCGGCTTGTAGAGGAATCGGACCAATGCCGTATTGTGTGCGGGTTGGATATTAATACCAAACAGCTTAGCCATTATCCGGTGTATGACCAATATGACGGCTGTCAGGCAGAAGCCGATGTAATCGTGGATTTTTCCAACCCGGCAAATACTGAGCGGCTAATTGCCTTTGCCGTTCAAAAAAAGCTGCCCTGCGTCATTGCGACAACCGGGCTGAGCAAAGACCAAATTGCTTTGCTGCATAAAGCTTCTGATACCATACCTGTTTTTTATTCCGCAAACATGTCCCTGGGCGTTAATTTGTTGATTGAGCTTGCGTCACGGGCTGCAAAGCTTTTAGAAGGCAGCTTTGACATCGAAATTATAGAAAAGCACCACAACCAAAAGCTGGATGCTCCCAGCGGGACAGCGCTTGCCATTGCCGATGCAATCTCGGCGAATTTGAAAACACTGCCGCAGTATGTCTATGACCGCCACTCGGTGAGAAAAAAACGCGAATCGAATGAAATCGGCATCCACGCCATACGCGGCGGCAGTATCGTGGGGGAACACAGTGTGCTTTTTGCCGGCAATGACGAAATCATAGAACTGAAACATACCGCAACCTCGCGCGAAGTGTTCGCCGTAGGAGCGGTAAAAGCCGCAATATACCTAGCCGGAAAACCAGCTGGAATGTACAGCATGAAAGATTTAGTAAATGAAATTGCATAGCGTTTCACTATAAGGAGGTTTGCCGTTATGTCAAAAGAGATCACTGCCATATGGGTAACGGATGATGTCGTCCTGATCACCATAAAACATTTACCGCGGAAAATGGGCGCAGTCGCTCCGATTTTTGAATCCTTTGCTTCCCACGGCATCAATGTTGATTTGATCAGCCAAACCCCGCTGAGCAGCGATGAATCCGTTGATCTGTCTTTTTCTGTTGCCGAAAAAGATTTAAATGCTGCGCTGGAGCTCGTGGCGGCTTTTCGCCGAATGCAGCAGGGGGTTAAAGTTGATGTCAATCCCGGCAACACAAAAATTACGCTCTACGGCGAACCTATGCGCGACACTCCCGGCTGTGCCGCTCGAATTTTCCGCGTGCTGGCGGATATTGGAACAGAAGTCAAGCTCATTACTACCTCTGAAGTTGAGGTTTCTATCTTAATTGATTCTCAGGACGAGGATAAAACCATTGCAAAATTTACGGAGGTTTTTTCCTGCGGCGTGTAATGGTTTTCCTTTCCGCGCACCACTGGCAACAGAATAAATAACAAAAGCAAAAGGCAGCTATAAACCATTTTCAATTGCAGCCGCCTTTTTTATGCCTTGCTTGGACTCCTTGCGCGAACAATGGCAATTCTATATTTTGAAAAATTCTACTTTCCAAAAAGGAGAGAAATTATGAATTTCCTGAATATTCCAACCGTTGATTTGGATGACCAAAACCATTCTTTGGTTCTATTGGATCAAACACTGCTTCCAAACGAAACCGTTGTGCTGCGCTTGCAAAACCGGCAAGATATTTTTGAAGCAATTCAGAAACTTCGCGTGCGAGGCGCACCTGCCATTGGCGTTGCTGCTGCCATCGCGCTGTATCTTGCTGTTAAAAACGGTACGTTTAGCTGCCATGAATCGTTTTTCCGCGCACTATCTGAAACAAAAGCTTATTATTCTGCCGCACGGCCGACTGCAGTCAATTTGTTCTGGGCTCTCGACCGCATGGAAAACACCGCAAAGAATGCAGCGGACAAACCCATTGCAGAAATCATCCGCCTGCTGCGAGAAGAAGCGCTCCTGATCCGTGACCAGGACATTGAAAGCTGTAAGAAAATTGGAGAAAACGGGCTGACTCTCCTGTCTCCGGGAATGGGAATTTTGACTCATTGCAATGCCGGCCGTCTTGCCGCCGTCCGTTATGGAACAGCAACTGCTCCCATTTATCTGGGCGAAGAACGCGGTTACCATTTCCATGTTTATGCAGATGAAACCCGCCCGCTTCTGCAAGGTGCACGGCTGACAGCATACGAGTTAACACAGAGCGGCATAGACGTGACTCTCCTTTGCGATAATATGGCTTCTTACGCCATGCAAAAAGGACTCATTGATGCCGTTTTGGTTGGTTGTGACCGCGTTGCATTAAATGGGGACACCGCCAATAAAATAGGAACTTCCGGCGTTGCTGTATTAGCGCAGTATTATCACATTCCCTTTTATGTCTGCGCACCCTATTCCACTGTTGATTTTTCTTGTCCAGATGGCGGCCATATCCCGGTGGAACAGCGCAGTGCGGATGAAGTGACCCAGCTTTGGTATGAAAAACCAATGGCTCCTTCCGGTATTTCTGTCCTAAACCCCGCTTTTGATGTCACTCCCCATTCTCTCATTACTGCTTTTATTACTGACCGGGGCGTGATCCGCCCTCCGTTTGAAGTCCATTTCAAAGAGAAATTATAATACTTTTAAAAAATAAGCTCCGCCGCACATCCTGTTGCAGCGGAGCTTATTTTCTCTCGTGATTCTTTTATAGATATTCCACATCTGAAAGGCTTTCTCTCAAGGTCTGTACCAATTCCTTTTCTGCCAGCCAAGGCGAATATGCCGTAGCACTTCCTGCCGCAACGGATTCTAGAAAAGCCTCGGTTTTGTTTTCCGTCTGTAAAAATCCGGCTAAAAAACCAGCCAGCATAGAATCGCCGGCACCGACAGAATGAATCAACAATCCCTCCGGTGCCCGGCAAAACAGCGGCGCATGCTTTTCTCCCACAAATACCGCCCCCATTTTACCCATAGAGCAAAGAACATTGCGCGCGCCCATTTCACAAAAACGCAGGGCTGCCAGCTTTGCCTCCTGCGGCGATGTCACTGGCATATGCAGCAGTTCCGACAGTTCATACTGATTGGGTTTAATTAAAAAGGGCTGAAGCGGGAGCGTTTTGATAAGCGCCTCTCCTGAAGTATCTACAGCAATGGGCACGCCCTTTTCTTTCCCTGCTTTTCCAAGCCTGTAATAAATATCCTTCGGCAAGGATGAAGGAACTGCACCGGACAGAACTAAAACATCCCCTTTGTCCAACGCGGATATTATTTGTTCAAGCGCACATACATTTTCCTCCGTAATTTGCGGTCCGCTTGCATTAATTTCTGTCTCTTCCCCATGGATCAGTTTTACATTAATCCGCGTCACAGCGTCCACCGGCACAAAGCAGTTTCCTACGCCGCTGGCTTCCACGAGCCGCGAAAGTTCCCTGCCGGTAAATCCACCGGCAAACCCGGTAGCTTTTGTTTCAGCCCCCAGCGCATGCAGTACGAGGGAAACATTAATCCCTTTTCCTCCCGGCCGGATTTGCTCTGTCTCGCTCCGGTTCAGAGTTCCCGGGCGCAAGCATGGCAAGACTTGAATATAATCCAAAGAAGGGTTTAACGTAACGGTAAGAATCATGGTATTCCTCCACATGATACAGTAAATCAGGCGGCTCAAAAACATAAAATCGCGCGCAAAGACTGAATCAGCTAAAATATCGGAAAAATCTCTGCAATTTGAATTCCGCTCTCTTGCTGCGGCAAATCGCCCCAGTTTACAAATTCAGCTGGAAACTCTATGGATTCCTTTGACGCATCCTCTGCATTATCATGACATTCTATATTCCATTCCAGCAAAATTTCATTTCCGGTAGGCTCATAAAAGCTCTCGCCCGTTTGCGTTTCCTGTTCAAAAGAAGCTTTCAGCGCTATCTCGGATATGGCAGAACCGCTCAGGACGGTGTTCATTTCCCAGTCCGGCAGCCAATGCGCGCTGAAAATATTTTCGTCCGGCTCCGATTCCTTTGACTCTTTTCCGGATAACAATTCCGACAAATAACCTTGAGACGGCGCCGCCAAATATTCTTTCCACGCTGTGGGATTAGACTGGAATTGGTAGACAGAACTATTTGGATCCTCACCTTCTTCTTTAATCATTTCTCCGCCGAACAGGTGAATCAGAAAATTCCATGTGTCGTTAAAATTGCTTACCGTTTGCGTGAACATGTTGTCATCCTCTTCCACTGCCGTTTTTATGCCGTCCCATATATTATCCGCACTTAAAATGGTTTCCACAGGTAACCCGGACAAGTCTGAGAACATAGTACCGACAGGGATTAAAAGCGCCTTGTCTTTTAACATTTCTGCCGCTTCATCCATCTGAAAAATTTCAAAAATTTGCGTTATGCCATCTCCAGCGAGATACAAATTTAAGTCTGCATCCAACGCAGTTTTTACGGTTACATTCTCCAGCTTTAAAAGCTTTTCAAGTATCTCTTTTACCGCTTGATCCTTCGTATTCTGCGCGTAAAGCTCGAATTCAGAAAAATCAAATCGGAGCTCATACTCTGAGCGCCGTTCTTTCCCCGTTCCCTGAGAAATCCCTGCTATCTGTGCCGTGAAACGGACTTCTAAAGTCTGCTGCTTGTTTTGTTCCGCCGGTATTTGAAACGTACCGCTAATCTGACCACTCTCCGTCAGCACGTGAGAAGTTAACTCTTTTAAAGGCATGGAAAGCAGCGCATCTGCCAGCGGCGCCTGCGCAGCCAGCGCTTCTTGCCACGCGTTCACATCAATAATAACCACTTCCCGCATGTTCGGATTCCAGTTTGTTTTACAGCCAAATGCCTGTGCAATAAAACGGACAGGAACCAAAGTGCTGTCATTGACAATCACCGGTGCAACATCGAGTTCACATTGTTCTTCCACATCGCCATCGCGAATATAGGCATTTAGGTCTCCAATTTTCAATTTTATTTCCTGGTTGTTCCTTGTTGCGGTAACCACGCCATCTTCAAATGCAACTTCACAGCCCATACGCTCAAAGATTGCGCGAAGCGGCACCATCGTACGCCCATCTATGATTTCCGGGAGCGCATGGGAAAACGCAATCTGCTCGCCATTATAGGTTACAGTAACGGGCTTGCTCTCTACTTCAAACTCAAAATTTTCTTCTGCAAAAACAAAATTTGTCAGGGAACACAACACCCATATGACTAAAATTTCCACAAATATTTTTTTCACTCTCATGCAAACACCTCACAAAAAAACACTGCGCAAAAATGACGCAGTGTAGATTATATCATAAAAGATCTATTTTTTCAACTTTTTTACAAATTTTCCCAATTTAGTCCGTCTGTCTTTCTCCAACACACACAATATCGTGATCAAAACTGGCACATATGGTTTTCCCGGGAGGAACCACCAGAAAACGGTCTTCCTGCCAGTTTCCATTAATAAAATCATCCATCAGAGTATGATCCCCTTTTAACTCGCCATACTTCCAATTCATAAAATGGGCGCATTCTTTTGTAAATGTGCGGTCCTGTTCTTCCCCTGGCATGCCTTGGCTGATAAAAATGCAGTTTTCGTACTTCGTGTTCCAGCCCTGTTCCATTTCGAGCAGAAACTCAGCATTATCTTCGCCATATAAATCTACATATTTATGATAAGCAATCTCATAGGAATGCTTAGATGGCATTAAACTGTTTTCAATCCAGCCTTTGGTGTACCAATAGATTCCGTTTTTAGAATGAAACTCTTTGTCATACCGTTCTTTCGAACCCAAAAACAGCGTCACACAATCGTGCGCTTTTGGCACAACCAGCGGATATTTTTTAGAAACCAATCCCAAAAGCGCATTGGAACACAGCCCGTATCCAAGCAATATCGCATCAAAATCTTGACTTGCATCTTGAAAACGGTGAGTGCAAATATCATCGTTTTCATCGATTTTATCTATTTCATCCTGCAAAACCCGTCTTAAAACCTCCGGACGGTCATGATAATCCCGCCGAATAAAAGTTGTATCAATATAGTTCGCGGAATTTGCCAGCGCACAGGATATTTCCCGCGTCAGCACTTTGCAGGCAATTAATTTCAACCTCATAGCGCAAACCACCTTTTGTTTTCCACACCGAATCAAAATCCAAATTATCACTAACCCTGTTTTTTAAATATGGCCCGTAAAATTTCTGCACGCAGATCCTCGGCGCTTGGTATCACGCTTTCATACACCAGTTCCCCGTCAATACAAATGGATGGAATCACACTGGTATGAAGCGCCTTTTGGTATATTTCCGCTTCCTTCGCCGCTTTTTTATGTTCCACACAGCGAACCTTATGCTCCAACCCGCGGCATGCTTCATAAACTACTTCCATGATGTACTGACACATGGTGCTCGTTTCCGAATCCAGTGTCATAACGTCAATAATAACCCTTTCTTCTTCCGCATAGTTCGGAACTTTATACACACTTTCTTCTTCCAGTTTTACCTGCTCCAGAAAATCAACCACGTTTCCTCTTACCAGGCTTGTAATTGCGCGGACATTTTCCGGCGGCACATCAAACGGCATATCACAGCCGGGCGACAGAATAAAGCCTGTGCTTCCGGCTAAATCAATACATTTTTGCGCATCTCTAATATTATCTTCCACTGTCCCAAACATCATAGAGCGAGTCAAATTAATATTGCCGCCGACAGAAACACCGTTGGGATGGCAAATCCGCGCGGCATAGTCTAAGGGAATGTTTTCGTCGATCGAAATATTATCTGGCTGGCAAGCGCACATTGCTTCCATGTTTCGCTTTGCATCCCCGCAGACAAACAAGGCACTAAACCGCCGATGTTCCCGAAGAAACGCAAAAATATCCACCAATCCCGGAGAAACAAGCCGGACAAAATCATCAGAAGAAATTTGAGAAGTCATGGGGTCTGCAATTGCAATGATTTTTATCCCGGCTTCCATATACATAGCCGCAACTCTTTTGCATGCGGACACGCAAAAATGAATTAAAGCAGACACCCTTTCCGGATCATCCAGCATGGCGTAAAAAATATCCGTTCCCATTAAATGCAACGCCAACGTAAATGGTCCTGTCACAACGCCATAAAGAGCAATTTTGTCTCCCAAAAGTCGTACCAACTCTTTTGCCGCATCCATAACAACCCCCAGACGCCCGCTTTTACGGGTAGGAAGTTTTAAATCACGGAGCGCTTTTCCGCTTTCCAGCGGATGTGTCGCAACACTGGGTATGTTATCCTTTGCATAACGAAGCCTGCAGCCCAAGGCCTCCGCCTCAAGCTGCAGGTCAAATAACACGGGCAACCCGTCAGGCTGGTACATTTCATAAGCCTTCACAGCGCCGTCTACAATATGTTTTTCAGAATAAAAATACTCATCGGCATTCACTCCCAGCAGTTTTGCCGCATGGCATCCAACAAAAGGCACCCACGGAATCCGATCCGTTGTTTTACACGTCAGAGCCCGAAAAACCAATTCTTTGGATCCCATCATAAGTATTACCCTTCCTTTTTAAAATTTAGCCAGCTACCACTGCATAAGCAGCATCTGCAGCACTTGCTGCGTCTGATGTATAAATATCGGCGCCGATCGAATCACAAAATTCCTGTGTAACAGGTGCGCCGCCAATCATAATTGTCACCTTATCGCGAAGTCCGGCAGCCTCAGCCGCATCTACTACTGACTTCATTTCGGTCATCGTTGTTGTTAAAAGCGCCGAACAGCAGATAATCTGCGCATCGTTTTCAATAGCGCCGTTTACAAACGTTTCCGGTGCGACGTCAACGCCAAGATCAATTACTTCAAAACCTTTGCCTTCCATCATCATACGAACCAGGTTTTTCCCAATGTCATGGAGGTCGCCTTTTACCGTTCCAATTACAACTTTTCCGCAAGCCTCAACACCGGCAGAAACCAAAGCTGGCTTTAAGACCTCTGTGCCTTTGTTCATTGCGCGTGCTGCAATCAAAACTTCCGGTACAAATGCCTGACCGTCTTTAAATTTCTGTCCGACAACATTCATTCCCTCCAGCAGTCCTTTTTCCAAAATGTCTTTTGCCGGCAAACCTTCTTCTAATGCCTGACCCACCAAAGCCGCTACATCTTTGGCTTTTCCTTTCTGCAAAAGAGCAGAAATGTCTTCATAAATACTCATTTTCCCATTCCTCCTAGATTTTTGTAATCATGTTTTATTTTTATAAAGATGATACATCTTTATGATAAACCATTTTACACGGAATCAGATTCTTTTTTAAGCCGCAATATGCGCCGTCAACAGACCGCTTGTATAGAACCATTATAACATATAAAATGAATTAAAACAACATAGCTTCCACATATGTATCCATAAAGTCCGGCCGGCTTGCAAGCTCAACCGTTGGCGTGCTTTGCGTGATTTTTTCAATCACCTTAATATTCTCCGGGTTGGCAGCAGTTAAGATTGCGCCCATGCCTGCGCCGTTTCCAATCCCCTTGGTTCTCTCAAGCAGTTCCGGCGGAATAAGTGAGATTGCCGCCGCACTCTCCGGATTTAGTTTGCTGCCGAATCCCCCGGCAAGCAGAAGCTGCCGGATTTGGTCCGGGGTTGTGCCATATTCTTTCATTAATATTTGAATTCCTGCAAACACCGCAGATTTTGCAAGCTGGACAGATCGAATATCGGAAGGTGCAAGGAAGACTTCATCTGTTAAAGGATAGACTTCTTCACCATCCACTTCTTTTAAAGCGTCATCGTCCAAAAGCCCGGTTTCATCTAAAATCTCCAGTTTTAAAAGCACCGCAATCAAGTCCAAAAGACCCGATCCGCAAATTCCTTTTGCTTTGCCGTTTCCTATTACAGAAAAAACAGGCTTTCCGTCTGATATGATAACTTCGGATATTGCCCCGGGAAGTCCCGGCATGCCGCATGAAATGTTCCCGCCTTCAAATGCAGGTCCTGCAGCAACAGAAGTGCACAGCATTTTATCTTGGTTACCGATTACCAATTCTCCGTTTGTTCCAAGGTCCGCAAGCATGCGGATCTCCTCGCCTTGATACAGCCCGCTTGCCAAAACCGCCGCTGATATATCAGAACCGACAAATGCACTGTAGCCGGCAGGAAGAATCACCTGCGTTGCTGCATCAAGCGGCAAATGCAAATCTTCCGGTTTCAAATACTGCGTTGCAACGCTGTGGGGATGGAACGGCACCCGGCAAAGCCCGGAAATTTCCCAGCCGCACAGAAAATGGATCATTGTTGTATTTCCTACCATGACCACACGCAGCAATGAATCCTTCTCAACATCATTTTTGGTCAATAATTTTAAAAGCATCTCCGAAAGCTGGGAACAAATTGCCCCCTGTAAAATTGCTACGCCTTTTTCCTCCGCATAGCTCAGGCGCGAGATGACGTCTGCGCCATAAATCCCCTGCGCATTCGGCGCAGCTTCCGTATCTATCACTTCTCCTGCACCTAAATCAATCAGGTAGCACACCACCGTTGTGGTTCCAATATCCACACCGGCCGCATATTTCCCCTGCTGGCTTTGATCCGCTTGGATGTCCGCCGAGCCGGAAGTTATGATACGCATTCCTTCTGATTCCGGCAAAACCACTTCCATATCCCGGTCAACAAGCACGCGGCATGCCAAATGAACGCCCTCAGCCAATTCTCGGTCTGATAAAAGCGAGCGCTCCTTCTCATCGTATGTAAGCCCTTTTATGATTACTTTACACTTGCCGCATGTTCCCCTACCTCCGCAAGGCGCGCCCAAACGAATCCCGCTGCGAGACAAAACCTCTAACAGCTTTTCTCCGCGGCTTGCCTCCAGTTTTCTTTCTGCGCCTGCGCCCAGCACTTTTATATAGAACAAAGAGATTCACTCCTTTTAGATACAACACTTAAACACAACTTGATATTTTTATCATAATATAAATTCGGCAAATAAAAAACCCACTATTCTACGTTCCATGTTAAATATCTATCTTAAATTGCAGATTTTCAATCAATGCTCTATTGTTTTTTTTTGCTAAACATGTTATGCTGATAACAGAATAGAAACCGAGGTGAGGGAAAATGTTTCAAAGGGTGCAGATCGATCTTGCAACACTGTCTCCAGTCTTGCTGGGCTTGTCATATTTAAAGGGATCCAACTGCATGTATGGGAAAAAATTGCGTTCCCATTTTGTAGCGCATTATGAAATTGATTTTTTTATAAAAGCCGGAGGCGGCGTGTATGCAGATTCCCTCTATCACCCGGTAACAGAAGGGATGATCCATTTTCGCCGGCCGGGTGAAATTTTTCAGGCGGTGCTGGGTTATGATTGCTACAGCTTGTGTTTTGACATTATTCCTTCTAAGGAATATGTTATAAAATATGCCAATCCGGTTTTGGATACCATTGGAAAAATTATTCAGCCTGTGCAAACAACGTCCTATCTAAATTTGTTTAAAGAAATGATGCAGGCATATACCAACCCTTCCCCGGCAACGCCCATGCTGATAAAAGCACAGATTTTATCACTGCTTTATCACCTATATACAGACACCGTGGCATCCGTTGATGCCAAGTTGAAAAATGCTTATCATGGTGTTCTGAAAAAAGCCATTACTTATATGGAAAATAATTATCAAACCGATATATCCGTCAGTGATATTGCCGCACATGTAGATCTGAGTCCAAATTATTTTCACAAGGTGTTTGTCTCTACCATGGAAACCACTCCTTTGAAATATCTCACCGGTCTGCGTGTGGAGCATGCGAAAAAGCTGCTTTGTCAATCGGATATGAGTATTCGGGAAATTTCTGCAGAATGTGGTTTTGAGCACGATGCCTATTTCTGCCAGGTGTTTAAAAAAGAAGCCGGAATTACTCCGGCAATGTATCGGAAACACTATCGCTGAAACAAATTTTTCAAACGATGGATCGGCTGGCGCAAAAGACCGATCCATCGTTTTATCTTTTATTTTCTTATCCATCTTGCAAACATCATAATTATTTCCGCTCTGCTCCGTATTTTTTTCCAATTCCCGGTAAAACTAACCATATCAATGATGCACAGGAGTGATGATATGGCAAAATCAGCAGAAACCAAAAAAGAACCTGAGATCCAGGCAATGATTGAAGAACTGGTGGATCATGCTCAACAGGCGCTTACAGAATATATGAACCTCTCACAAAAGCAAGTGGATCATATTGTCCATCAAATGGCGCTTGCCGGAATTGACCATCATATGGAAATTGCAAAAGCTGCAATTGAAGAAACAAAACGCGGAGTTTTTGAAGACAAGGTCATCAAAAATCTTTTCGCCACAGAGTATATCTGGCATTCCATCAAGTATGAAAAAACCGTCGGAATCATAGACGAAAATGAGCAGGAAGGATATGTTGACATTGCAGAGCCGGTGGGAATCATCGCCGGTGTAACCCCGGTCACAAACCCAACTTCCACCACAATGTTCAAGTCCCTGATTGCGGCAAAAACACGCAATCCCATCATTTTTGCATTTCATCCGTCTTCGCAAAAGTGTTCCGTTCTGGCGGCAAAAACCATGCTGGAGGCCGCTGTGCGCGCCGGCGCACCGCGCTATGCCATAGGGTGGATCGAATCCCCATCCATTGAGGCGACCAATGCGCTGATGAACCACCCGGGTATCTCGCTCATTTTGGCAACCGGCGGCTCCGGTATGGTGCGCGCGGCATACAGCGCAGGAAAACCGGCTCTCGGCGTAGGACCGGGAAATGTCCCGTGCTACATTGAAAAAACCGCTGACGTAAGCCGAGCCTGCACTGATCTTATTTTATCCAAAAGTTTTGACAACGGCATGATCTGTGCTTCGGAACAAGCCGCAATTGTGGACAAGGAAATTCAAAAAGAATTTGAAGGATATATGAAACAATATGGCTGCTACTTCTTAAAAGGAGAGGAAATCAAAAAAGTTTCGGATTATGTCATCTCCAGTGAAAAACAATCGGTGAATCCGCAAGTAGTTGGAATGCCTGCATATGAAATTGCCAAAAATGCCGGTGTTGATGTACCGGAACATACAAAAATTCTAATTGCTAAAATTGACGGCGTTGGTCCTGAGTATCCGTTGTCAAGGGAAAAGCTCTCCCCCGTTTTGGCTTATTTTGTTGTTGACGGCCCCAAAGAGGGATTCCGCATTGCCCGGCAGATGCTTGAATTTGGCGGGCTTGGGCATTCGGCTGTGATTCATTCATCTGATACAGAGCTTTGCAAGCGCTACGGAGAAGAAATGAAAGTCGGACGCGTCATCGTCAATTCCCCTTCTTCGCAAGGCGCAATTGGGGACATCTATAACACGAACACCCCTTCGCTTACGCTTGGCTGCGGCTCCTTTGGACGCAATTCCACCACCTCAAACGTGTCCAGCGTCAACCTGATTAACAAAAAAAGACTGGCGACAAGGAAGGTTAATATGCAATGGTTTAAAATTCCGCCCAAAATCTATTTTGAGGAAGACTCGGTGCAATATCTTCAAAAAATGCCGGATATCTCCCGCGCCTTTATCGTTACTGACCCTATGATGGTTCAGCTGGGCTATGTCGACCGCGTCTTGTATCATCTCCGCAAACGGCAGGAGTATTGCCACAGCGAGATTTATTCCGATGTAGAGCCCGATCCATCTGTTGAAACCATTCTGCGCGGCGTGGATGCGATGAACCAATTCCAGCCGGACGTCATCATCGCCTTGGGCGGCGGTTCTGCCATTGACGCTGCAAAAGGAATGTGGCTTTTTTACGAACATCCCGAAACCAGTTTTGACGGTCTGCGGTTAAAATTCTTGGATATCCGAAAGCGCGCCTTTCAATTTCCCAAGCTTGGCAAAAAGGCACAGATGGTATGCATCCCGACAACCTCTGGAACCGGCTCAGAAGTAACCTCGTTTTCTGTTATTACCGATAAGAAAAACGGAAACATAAAATATCCTTTGGCAGACTATGAGCTGACACCGGACGTCGCAATTATTGATCCGCAGTTTGTCTACTCGCTCCCCAAAGGAATCACCGCAGATACCGGCATGGATGTTCTGACCCATGCGATTGAGGCCTACGTTTCTGTTCTTGCTTCTGACTACACCGACGGTCTTGCGATCAAAGCGATCGAGCTGGTGTTTGAATATTTGCCGCGCGCCTACAAAAACGGTGCCGACCGCACAGCAAGGGAAAAAATGCACAACGCCTCCGCCATTGCCGGCATGGCTTTTACCAATGCTTTTTTAGGATTAAACCACTCTATGGCGCACAAGCTCGGCGGCGAATACCATGTGGCGCACGGCAAAGCCAACGCCATCCTTTTACCGTATGTCATTTCATATAACGCGGACAAGCCAACCAAATTTGCTTCCTTTCCAAAATACAGCAAATTTATTGCCGACGAAAAATATGCCCAAATTGCGCGTCATCTCCAGCTTCCTGCCAAAACCGTTTCCGAAGGCGTTCGCAGCCTAATTGACGCTGTACGCAAGCTGATGAAAACCATGGTGCGCGGCGAATACATCACGCAAACCGAAGACCACCGCTACCATCGCAGCTACAAAATGAACCAGGCGTTTTGGAACAGTTGCCAGCAGAGCAATGGCAGCACGGTTCACGCGGTGGGCAATCACCTTCTTTTGCTGAGCAACCAGCTAAACTCGATGGCCTGCATCACAACGCTTTCCTTTGGCATGCGCAAATCCTTTTTGATGGCGCAGGATGGGCAATTGTCCATCCCATTGGAAAACGAATATGCCCCTGCGCCCGCCTCGGAATTCATATATACGAAAGCCACGGGCCGGATTTTGGTGAGCTTCGCGGAAGGTGCCGTTTTCAGCGATGTGCTGCACCGCTATGGATTGCCCCACGAACTGTGGGACGATATCCACACCCTGAGCGATTTCGCCGAAAGGCGCAAGGAAATCCGCGACCAGGGCTATTGCCACGTTCGCGAACCTGGCAACGTGGAAACGCTTGC
>CASGBM010000029.1 GCA_949299615.1 uncultured Eubacteriales bacterium
AGCGCCGTGCGAACGAAAGCCCTTGTTTTCAAGCGAAAACTCTTGAAAAGAGGTTTCGACTTGAAGCGTGTCGACTTTATCGACACGCTGAGAGCCGCCCCTTTGGGGCGGCTCTTAGTAAGCTTATAATTTGTTGCTATCACTCCACATTTTCCTGCTCGGCAGACGGAGAATTAGAATCTGTCAAAACCGTATCGTCCGTTTTTTCATTTAATACCGAATCAATGGAGTCAGCACTGCCATCCAGCAATTCGTTAACTGCAAATATACGCTCAAATTCTTCTGCATCTAACTTTTCCCTAATCAGCAGGGCATTTGCTACATTATGCAGTTTAGTAATATTTTCATTTAAAATTTGCTGACATTTTTGATAAGACGTATCAATAATTTTCCGCACTTCGGAATCAATTTCAGCAGCAACTTTTTCGCTGTAATCACGTGTGTGCCCATAACTCATGCCAATAAAGACTTCATCGTTATCCGAACCGAACGTCATTGGTCCCAGTTCGTCACTCATGCCGTATTTAGTTACCATTTCCCTAGCAGTTTTGGTTGCGCGCTGAATATCATTAGAAGCACCGGTGCAAATATCGTTTAAAACGATTTTTTCAGCAGCGCGTCCGCCTAAGAGCGTTAAAATGTTACCCAACATTTCATTTCGCGACAGGTGATTTTTATCTTCCTGAGGAAGGGAAAGGGTATAGCCTGCGGCCCGGCCGCGCGGGATAATGGATATTTCATGAACTGGATCACTGTCCGGAACCATCTTTTGAACGATCGCGTGACCTGCTTCGTGGTATGCCGTAATTTTTTTATCCTTATCAGAAATCACTTTTGATTTCTTTTCCGGTCCGGCTATTACTTTTGTAATAGAACCTTCAAGATCTGCCATTTCTATTTTTTTCTTGCCAAACTTTGCAGCCAAAAGTGCCGCTTCATTCATCAGATTTTCCAAATCCGCTCCGCTAAATCCTGCGGTTGATTTAGCCAGGACGGATAAATCAACATCGTCTGCTAATGGTTTTGCACGCGAATGAACTTTTAAAATCTCTTCACGGCCCTTTGCATCCGGATAGTTTACAACGACCTGCCGGTCAAAACGTCCGGGGCGGAGAAGGGCGGGATCTAAAATATCAGGACGGTTCGTTGCCGCGATAATAATAATTCCCTCATTTGCACCAAAACCATCCATTTCCACCAACAGCTGGTTTAACGTCTGTTCCCGTTCATCATGACCGCCGCCCAAGCCGGCTCCGCGGTGACGGCCCACAGCGTCAATTTCATCAATAAATATAATACTGGGAGAATGTTTTTTGGCCTGCTCAAACAAATCACGGACTCGGGAAGCTCCCACACCGACAAACATCTCTACAAAATCGGAACCTGAAATAGAGAAAAACGGCACTTTGGCTTCACCTGCAACCGCTTTGGCAAGCAAAGTTTTTCCGGTTCCCGGAGGACCAACTAAAAGTACGCCTTTAGGAATTCTGGCGCCCAATTCAATAAAACGGGAAGAATCCCGTAAAAATTCCACAATTTCTGCAAGTTCTTCCTTTTCTTCATCGGCGCCTGCAACATCCCGAAACGTCACGTGCGTGTCTCCTTTTTGCGCCATTTTTGCATTGCTTTTCGCAAACGACATCATCTTACCGCCGCCTTGCGCCTGGCGCATAAAAACAAACCAGAACAACACGAAAATACCAATGGTTAAAATGGTGGGCAGTAGCGACAGCCACCAAGGCATGGTTTGCGGTGCAGGCGTTTCAAGAGACAAAGTTCCGTCATCTAGCTGTTTTTGAATAGCGTCGCCGGCGTTGGCGTATAAAATTGCAATCGAGGGTATGTTGGCAACCCGCATGCTCCTTTCCGGAAATTTTGGGTCTACCTCACCAATTGTAATGGTTGCTACACGGTCCTCTAAAACCATAGCTGTAACCTGACCGCTTTTAATATTGGTTAAAAGTTCAGAATACGTAATTTTTTCGATCCCTGGTTTATAATTAAACAGGACGAACATGACTAAGACGGCAAGAAACAAAAGAGCATAAAAACCAATGCCGCCTAAATATTTTTTCTTCAAAAAAGTCACCCCTTATGCACATTTCCATTTTGGTCAATAAAATCATGCAACGTAACATAGTCTAACACAATTTATCATAAATTACAATACAGAACGTTTAATTTTAACGGTATGTTAATTTATTTTTTGTAACATTCCGGTTTTAATACGCCAATATATGGAAAATGACGATAATTTTCATTATAATCCAATCCATAGCCGACAACAAATTGATCCGGAATAGTAAATCCGACATAATCTGGCCGAAATTCTACAGTACGGCGTGAGGGCTTGTCTAAAAGGCAGCATACGGCGAGACTGGCAGGCCGCCGGCTTAAAAGCTCCTTTTTCAGTTTAAAAAGAGTATTGCCTGTATCTAAGATATCTTCAATGATCAAAATGTGTTTTCCGGCAATTGGCTGGTCAATATCCTTTTTAATTTTTAAAATACCGCTTGAGACGGTGCTGTCAGCATAGCTTGAGGCAATCATAAATTCAAAATGAACGCAAAAATCAAGTTTCCGAACCAAATCTGCAAAGAAAATGGCGCTGCCTTTTAAAACCGAAACGCAAATTACTTCTTTGCCGCGATAGGCTTCGTTTAACTGCTTTGCAAGTTCTTCAACCTTCTGCGCAATTTGTTCATCTGTTAATAAGATTTGTTCAACGTCTGGGTGCATATCCTTTATCCTCCGTATATGTAATTTCCATTAATTTACTTTCTTTTTTTTCAGGAACAAAGCGGCTGTCCGCCCTATATCCACAAACCCATGCAATTTCATCCCCAACCAATAGAAGCGGGATAAAGTCGCGTTTAAAGCTAGGTATTTTCTCGTCCACAAAGTAATCCTGCAATTTTTTCTTATGCCCAAACCCAGCAGGGTAAAAATAATCCCCTTCCTTGCGGAAACGAATAAAAAGAGGCTGATTTTGCATCTTTTCAATGCTCAAATATACTGTGTTTTTCTGTTTTATTTCTATACGGTCTTTTTCTTTGGCGGTGATCCTTACATTCCCGGTTGTCACAGTAGAATGACAAAGCGAGAGAGGGTAGCGCTTTAAATCGGGTATTCTGTCTTTTACAAAATAAAGCCTGCGGTACATCACATATGCCATTATTCCTTTACCAAGGCATAATTTGCCGCTTTTTGCCGCAATTAGCGAATCAAGCTCAAAAACGCGCGCAGAAACAGGGGTCTTTCCGTCGGCAAGCATTTGAATCGCACGCAAAAAAATCATATGGCGAACTGCTTCCGGTTTTTGCATTAATGGATCTAGCCAAAAGGTTATCATATCTCTCTTTACATCTGCAATCTGCTGAAATGTTTCTTCGCAAATCTCTTGTAAGTATACGTCTGCTTCCTGGTACAAACGAATATTATTTTGCAGAGTACTGCGAAAATTCGGGTTATATTTTTCCAAAAAGGGTAGCAGTGAATGACGAATATCATTCCTAAAAAAATCATTAGAATAATTAGAACTGTCTGTCACATAAGGCAAATGGTTCTCTGCAATGTAATTTAAAATTGCTTCGCGGCTCACATCCAGCAAAGGACGGACAACGCCGCTTTGGTTTCTGTAAGGGATTCCCGACAAACCGTGCAGGGAAGCACCTCTCAGAAAATGCATGATTACGGTTTCTACGTTATCGTCACGGTGGTGCGCAGTTGCAACAACGTCAAAATTCTTTTCCCGGCATAAAGCATCAAAATATTGATACCTTAAGTTTCTGCCGGCTTCTTCCAGCGTTTGTTTCATCTTAGCTGCAAATCCCGCGGCATCAACACGTTGGCAATAACAATCAATTTCATATGTTTTACAAAGTTTTTGCACAAACTGTTCGTCGCGTTCAGATTCCTGCCCGCGCAGCTGGTGGTTAACGTGTGCCGCCGCTATGGTAATTTTCAGCTCCTGCCGCAAAGAAAGCAAGATATGCAGCAGGCAGACAGAGTCCGCTCCGCCGGACAGCGCAACCAATACGCGGTTTCCTTCTGCAATCAAGAAGTATTTTAATATAGTATTTTTTACAATTTTCCTAATATTTTCATGCTTCATGTTGTTTATCCAAATTCATAAATCTTGTATATTTTCCAGCCCAATACATTTTGACTGTGCCGGTTGAACCGTTTCTATGTTTTGCAATGATACATTCCGCAATATTTTTTTGTTCTGAATCCGGGTTATATATTTCATCCCGGTATAAAAATAAAACAATGTCTGCATCTTGCTCAATTGCACCGGATTCGCGCAAATCACTGAGCATTGGACGGTGATCTGCCCGCTGATCCGGCGAGCGGGACAACTGGGACAAGGTAATAATAGGCACATCTAATTCTTTGGCTAATATTTTTAAGGAACGGGAAATATCTGAAACTTCTTGTTGCCTGTTTTCCGAACGCGTTCCCTGCATCAACTGCAGATAGTCAATAACAATTAATCCCAATCCTTTTTCCAGTTTCAGCCGACGGCATTTTGCTCGAATATCACTAACCGTTACATTCGTAGAATCGTTTAGGTAAATCGGCGCTTCGCCAAGGCTATTGAGCGATGCTGCTATTTTCTCCCAGTCTTCGTCATCCAATTCACCGGTTCGCAAATGCTCGCTATTAATCAGCATTTCCGAACTGATTAAGCGGGATACCAACTGCGCAACAGACATTTCCAAACTAAAGATCGCTACTGGCACATGACCGCGGATGGCGGCATTGGACGCAAGATTGAGAGCAAAACTGGTTTTCCCCATCGCAGGGCGGGCCGCAATTAAAATTAAATCCGACTTCTGAAGACCGTGGAGCTCTCTGTCCAGTTCTGACAAGCCGGTAGGAACACCTGTTAATTTTCCTTTGTTTTGATACAAATCTGCAAGAGCATCATGCGTCTGCAGCAATACATCTTTAATATGTACCAATCCGCGGTGCTCCCCGTTTTCCAATACATTAAAAATTAAACGTCCCGCTTCATCAGCCACATTCTGTGCGTTGCCGGAAGGAGAGTAGCTTTGGTCTAAAATTTCCGTTGACACACGAATCAGTCTGCGAAGCATGGATTTATCCAGCATAAGGTCTATATATTGGCGAAGATTAGCAGTCGTAGGCAGGGTAGTGGCCAAATAACTTAAATACTCCACGCCGCCGACAACTTCTAACTGATTGCGAGATGACAGCTCGGCAGATACCGTAACAAGATCAATCGGCTCATCCCGGTTAAAAAGATCCTGCATAGCTTCAAAAATATAACGGTTCGACTCTAAATAAAAATCATCCGCACGGATTTGTTCAAAACTCAGTATAATACATTCTTTATCAATCAGCATGGCGCCCAAGACGGATTGTTCTGCTTCTTTATTGTGGGGCATTACCCGTGGAATTACATTTTCCATTTTATCCAATCCCTTTCAGAGCAGTTTAACTGTTTTTTA
This sequence comes from uncultured Eubacteriales bacterium, assembly GCA_949299615.1. Classification (GTDB taxonomy): domain Bacteria; phylum Bacillota; class Clostridia; order UBA1381; family UBA9506; genus RGIG1666. The sequence goes on from CASGBM010000029.1 coordinate 5,478, forward strand.
TTCCGCTTCCACTTTTACTTTCACTGTGGCAGTAATTTCCGGATAAATTTTTACCACAACCTCTGTCGTTCCCAGCGTTTTAATGCCGTCCGGCAAAACAAATTTTTTCTTATCAACAACCAGATGCTGCTGCATTTTCAGCTGTTCTGCGACATCTTTGCTTGTTATAGAACCAAATAGTTTTCCGTTTTCACCTGCTTTTGCCCGAAAAAGAACGGTAACTGCATTTAATTTTTCTGCCAATTCCGCCGCTTGTTGTTTTTCTTGACTTTTGTGATACGCCGCCGCGCTTTTTTGTCCTTCCATTGCGTTGATGGCCGCTTTATCCGCTACCACAGCCAATCCTTTCGGAATCAGATAATTTTTAGCATAACCGTCTGAAGCATTGACGAGGTCACCTTTTTTTCCATGCCCTTTTACATCTGCTTTTAAAATAACTTTCATATTGACATAACCTCCTAAGCGAGTTAATTCGTTGTTTCCAAATAATAATCTTCAATGGCGGCAAGAAGCTGCTGTTTCGTTTCCTCTAAAGTTGTATTATCAATTTGCGCTCCTGCAATTGTTAAATGACCGCCGCCGCCTAATTTTTCTAAAATAACCTGTACATTAATTTCACCCAGAGACCGTCCGCTGATATTGACTCCGTTTTCGCTGCGGCAAAGGACAAAAGAGGCGGTAATCCCTTTTATGTTTAACAGTTCATCCGCCGCCTGTGCAACAATGATATGCACATCCCGGTCCTGCTCTTCGCAGATGCTTATTGCAATATGGTCCCGGACAATCTCCGCATTGCGGATAATATTGGCTCTGCGGATATATGAGGTTAAATCTTGCTGGAACAATGTCTTTATTGCCACCGTATCCACTCCTTGTTTGCGCAGGAAAGAAGCCGCTTCAAACGTGCGGACACCGGTTTTGAATGTAAAGTGCTTGGTGTCAACCAAAATTCCGGCATACAAACATTCTGCCTCTAATTTGGTGACGGACATTTTATCCGAGGTATACTGCAAAATTTCCGTAATCATTTCGCAGGTGGAAGACGCATATGGTTCGTGATATATCAAGGCCGTGTGGTCTATAAATTCCGCTCCGCGCCTATGATGGTCAATGACAACAATCTGGTTTGTCCGTTCGAGCAATGCTGCATTTTCCACCAAACTGGGTTTATGGGTATCTACAACCACCAGCAAGGTTCCGGACTTTACACGCATGGAAGCCTGTTGATTATTGATAAACAGCTCGGAATATTCGTCAACGTTCTCAAAACGCTCCAGCATTTTCCGAACGGTTTGGTCAAATGTTTCCAGTAAAATATTAACCGTTTTATCGTGCATGCGGCAAATCCTATAAATACCAAAACTTGCACCCAAAGAATCAATATCCGCGTTTTTATGGCTCATGACAATGACATTTTCAGCATTTTGAATCAGACCGCTCAGCGCAAAACTGACAACACGCGCTTTTACCCGGGTGCTCTTTTCATATTCCTTTGTGGCCCCGCCGTAAAATCGGAACTGTTCGTCATCTTTAATAACAACCTGATCTCCGCCGCGGCCCAGCGCCATATTAATCGCAGCTTTTGCAAACGCATCATTTTCTTGAATATTTTCTCCGTTTAATCCAACGCCGATGCTGACAGTTGCAGGCAGGGTGTTTCCTTCATCGATACTCCTGATTTTGCTTAAAATATCAAACTTATTTTTGATAAACATTTCAAGAAAGCGGTATTCAAAAGTGATACAATATTTATCTTTTTCATATTTTACTAAAACACCGCTGTTTGCTTGGCTCCAGTCATTAATATATTTATACAAAAGTGCCTGCAGCTGCGGGACAGAGGCGTTCGGAGTGGATTCCATCAATTCATCATAATTATCGACAAACAGTAAGCATTCAAATGTTTTTTCATTAGTATACTTATTTTTTATTTCAATATAATCGGTAATCTCATCAAAATAGAGGACGATGACTTCCTGCTGTTTTTCGTCCAATGAGCCCGCAATACTTCCTGCAACTTTAAAATGTCTGTTTTTTACAGCAATGTCTGTAAGAAGTCCGCTTTCCTTCTTTCGTGCTTCTTCCAGGGGAAAATGGGGGATTAAGTCCGTGATTGCCTGATCAAACAGCGATTCTTCCGGGAAAATATTCTGAAATTCATCATTATACCATTTGATTCGCCCGTCCGCTTGAATTACGATGGTAGGCAAGGAAAAGTCGGTTAACGAATTACGCGTAGCAGAGCCAAGGTTCAAAGTCATTTGCTCAAACATTGCTGTAATTCTTTTTTTAGCAAAACGATTGACCACAACATCGATAATAAAAAGGGCAATTGCTACAATAATTTCGACAAGACCAAGCCATAGGTTAAAGTAGAGCGAAATAATTCCTAAAAGTAAGATGATGAAAACATAATATACACCTGTAACATAAAGCTTTTCCATCTTTTTGTTCGTATCCATGTGCGTCTCCTTTATTGTCTAGGCATTTCGCCGTCGTGATATTTTTTTACGGTACGGCTTCTAAAATCAAAAATTCCGTCTAAAACTCCAATTGTAGTAATGATTAAAAGAGGGAGCATGAAAAACATCATACAAAGCGGAATGCAGGCAATAACAATTAATCGTCGAGGCAATGCCTTAATTCCGCCAAAACGCATTCGCCAATCAATATATGCAAGTCCAAAGCAAAAGAAAATTCCTGCTAAAATCACAATGACATTGATAGACAGGTCATAGAACATACCCATTGGCGCAAACGCATTTAGCAGAAAAATAACAAGAAACAATACGCTTAAAATGCGATCTGCGCGCAGCTGATAAAAAGCAGGCCAAAAACTCATATCCCGCTGGCTACGCATTTGATAATTCTTAAACAAAACAGAACAAATATACGATATCAACAAGCTGAGCAAAGTGAAAATAGCCGGAGAAAGTGTAAGCATCATTTTCGCAACTTCTCCTAATAAAATTTGAAAAGCCTCCAGCATTTCCTGGTTTCCGGCGTACGTGCTGTTCATTGCCGCCTGAACCTGGTCCACAGAAGAAGCAATGATATTCTCCAAACTAAAATCAGATTGGCTGATTACGTCTGCAATTTTTAAATTTGTCAATGACCCAATTAAATAAATGACGGTCAGAATCAGAACTGTTTTAAAAAAAGATAACTTTAAATTATAAGCAAAGCCGAGGGTCAGCCCCATTAAGATAGCTGGCACCATTAAAAGGGCGGAGTATATCAGCGCGTCAAAAAACGAACCGGCAGCAAGCAGCGCAGCAAACACCAGCGGGATTAAAAAAACCGCTGAAGAGCTTGCCAATAGATAACCATAGTGGTATTTCGTTGTCTGCATACCCAAAAGCACGCTGATTAATATCCCCATAGCCGCCTGCAAAATCCCGCCTGCAAAGCAGGAAACTGCGGCAAATAGAACCATTCCAGCGGTTGTCAGTAGATAATTTTTTACATTTTTATTTGTCAAAACGGAATCACACCTTTTATGTCACCTAAATATAAGTATTTTATCATAGTTAAAGCAATTTTTCAAGAATAATATCCCAACATTTGCATGCTTTCATACAAAATAAAATCAGAATTATTTTATAAACTACTTGTTATTATACTGATTTTCTGCTAAAATAAATATATCAAACATGAGAGAAGGTGTCTTATGGAAAGGGTAATTTTAGTTGTTGATGATGAACAGCCGATTGTTGATATTTTAAAATTTAATCTTGAAAAAGAAGGATTCCGGGTTTTGACAGCAAACGACGGTGAAAGCGCTTTGCGCTTGGCAACTTATAACAATCCGGATCTCATCCTTTTGGATATTATGTTGCCGAAAATGGATGGATTTGATGTGTGTAAAAAAATCCGTGAACAATCCAATGTCCCAATTGTTATGATTACTGCCAGGGACGAAGAAGTCGATAAGGTTTTGGGATTAGAACTCGGCGCGGACGACTATATTACGAAACCCTTTTCCGTACGCGAACTGCTTGCCAGGGTAAAAGCCAATATGCGCCGATTTACCGGTGATGCGAAGGAAGACAGGGAGGATATTCTTGTTGTTGGGGATAATTTTTTTATCAACACTTCGCGATATGAAGTAAGCAAAGACGGAAAGATTTTAGATCTCACTTTGAGGGAATATGAGCTGCTGAAATATCTGGTTATGCAGCCAAACCACATTTTTTCGCGGGAATCCTTATTATCAAGCGTGTGGGGATATGAGTTTTACGGCGATGTCCGCACTGTTGACGTTACAGTTCGCCGGCTGAGGGAAAAAATTGAAGACGATTCGAGCAATCCGACATACATATTGACCAAACGCGGTGTCGGTTATTACTTTAAAAAGGTATACTGATATGTTTAAGAGTTTGCAATGGAAAGTTGTTGCAATGTTTTTATTGCTGGTGTTTGCCATTTTATCGATTGCGGGTACATTTTTCATTTTTTCGGTTACGAATTTTTATAACCAATTGTTTGCAGAAGAGATGGATTCTGTATTCGATCCGGTATTTGTTGAACATTTGGAAGCCGGCGGGGGAGAAGAGTATTTGGCCAATACGCTAAGTGCGTACACGGCACGTATGGGGATTGACTCCTACCGGAGCTGTTATATCATATCCGCATCTGACGGCAGAATCATTCACACTTTCGCCGGCGGGAATAACCTTCCTGCAACAAACACCCCCAATATGATCTCGGCATTATCCGGCACCATAGGCCGTGAAGTGAACAGCCGTTCTTCCTTTATGGATTATGCTGTGCCGATTCATCTTGGCGACAGCGATTATATCATTTATGTCATCGACTCCAAAGATGATTTGACAAAAATTATTCAGCAAATTTTTACAATTATCCTTCAGGCGCTGTTTTTAGGATTGGTCATCTCGTTTGTTTTAGGTTATTTTTTATCCAAAGCAATTACCACGCCGATCGCAAATTTAACCAGGCAGGCAAAACGTTTGTCAGAAGGGGAATTTGAATCTAAAATTGAAGTGAAGTCTGATGACGAAATTGGCACGCTGACAAAAACATTTAATGATATGTCTTCTAAACTGCAGGAAAATTTAATTGAAATATCCCGGGAAAAGAATAAGGTAGAAGCCATGCTTTTGAACATGACTGACGGCGTTATGGCTTTTGATACCTTAGGAAATTCTATTCATATGAATCCTACCGCCGGAAAAATGTTTCGAATTGAAAAGGGCGAAAAGTTGAATTTTGATGACTTTTTTTCTTCGATTGGAACCGATATTCGTATGGGAGATTTGCTGTATTTTAATGAAAACAGAAAATGTGAACGTGACATTGATTTTGAAAATATTCATATCAAGGCAAACTTTGTAGCTTTTGAAGATGAAAAGGATAATACCAGCGGCGTATTAGTCGTTTTACATGACATTACAAAGCAGCAAAAGCTGGATTTTTCCCGCAGAGAATTTGTTGCCAATGTTTCACATGAATTGAGAACACCTCTGACAACTTTAAAAACCTATGCAGAAACACTGCACGACATGCTGGTAGAAAATCCGACTGCCTGTAATTTTTTAAATACTATTTTAAACGAAACCGACCGAATGTCACGGCTGGTCAAAGATTTGCTTGTGCTATCCAGCCTTGACCATTCAGCTCATTTAAATAAAACCGTTTTTTCGCTTCGCGGCCTGATTAAAGACGTTGTGAGTACCATGAAAATGGTGGCAAAAGAGCAGGGACATAAAATATCTTTTTCCACGACAACCGAACTGCCTGAGTTCTATGGAGACCGTGACCGCTTGGAACAGGTGCTGTATAACATTATCTCAAATTCAATTAAATACACGCCGAACGGCGGAAAAATTGATATCTTTTCCGGTTGGATTTATAATGATGTCTATATTAAAATACGCGACAATGGGATTGGCATACCGGAAAAAGACCTTTCACAGATATTTGAACGATTTTACCGGGTGGACAAAGCGCGCAGCAGAGAACTTGGCGGTACAGGTCTAGGCCTTGCCATCTCTAAAGGGATTGTCGAAGCCCACAACGGCACCATTAAAATTTCCAGTAAAGTTGATGCAGGGACAGAAGTACTCATTACCTTGCCGGTTATTGAGCCCGACTCCACATTGTAAAGGTATCATAATATTTCTGTAATGGTTTTGTAAAAAATGTATGTTATAATACATTACTGTAAGAGAAAGATAATGTTGATTGGTATTAAAATTATTTTTCTTTCGCTGTTACCATATTGTATTTGGGATAAATGTATGGTATAATCGATTTAATTTAAAGAGATAGGGGTAATGTTTCAATGAAGAGAAAGGCATTGCAAAAATCATTGTGTGGTTTTTTTGTATTGGTTTTCCTGTTCTCTCTCGGCATCGTTTCTGCTTTTGCATCCCCGGAAAGTCTGCCAAGCGATATTGTTTCCACCAAAGATGGTTTAATAACAGTGAGGGCACCAGAGACTACATCCAGCTCGACAACAAACAACAAGCTTACAATTTCGGCTGTTGCATCTCCTGGTACAATTGTTACGGTATATCGTTATGACGGCAACACGGGGCAATATCAAAAAATATGGGTTGACGGTTCCCCTCTTGAGGCATCGGTCGGGTCATCTTGGCTTTTTGCAACGCAAGTTGATTTGCAGCCGGGGTTAAATCAGTTTTTGATCCGCGGTGCGTGGGATGAATATACATATAGTGTCGCCCGTTTTGATGTCAACCTTTTGAAAGAAGGATTTATGGACAGGGTAAAAGGTGTGATAACTGTTATTTTTAACTAGGCACAAAATATTTTAAAACAAGGGTGTCCGAATGCGGCACCCTATTTTAATATGTGGAATTATTTTATAAGAAAGCAGAGTTTTAAGGCTGAGGAGGGGCGGATTTGAGATTAAAAAAATATTTAAAAGATATGACGTTAGTCCTTTTGATTTTCATTTCGCTGATACTGGTATTTCAAGTCTGGTTTAGCAGCAATATCGTCCCAAATGAAGCAAAAAATATTAGTGAGACATTTCAGGAATCCATTTTAGAGCCGGTTTTAAGTTTTTTTAAACTGAACAAAAACTCAACGTCTTCGCAAGATATAAGCAGCGTTTTTTGGCCGCAAAAAATTGTATTAAATGATTCAAATAAACGCTCTGTTTTATATTATAATAGTGAGGAATATCAGCATTTTTATCAAATGTCTGAAGATTTCATAAAAAATATTATGCTTGGTAATATTAAAATAAAATCTAAAGACACCGTAACTTTAGATGAGTATTTCTCCGTTTTGAAAGGAAATTCCATTTATCTTGATTATGATAATTTATATGATTTTCGTCTATTTTCTGTCAGTATATGCGGGGAAGCGGATAACGAATGGAGCAATGATTATTCCTCGGTTCGTGAATGTATGATTAGCTTGGGAGATAATGTATTAAACAATGTTTCCGTGTATATGAGAGATTATAAATCCGGAACGGTGTTCCGTTATATTTTAGAGGAAAATAAGGAAGCGTTGGAGAAAGAGCTAGACCGTTATTTTTTGTCTCACCAATCGGCTAGTACGCTGAGTTATTCATTTGAACTGAATTTTCATAAACAGGAGAGCGGGGACGGATCTCTGTCCAAACTGGTATTTGACCCATTGATACTATTTAACCTAGTCGCGACGGAAGGTAAATCCATTCATTCGGATCAAAACTGGTTCCAGGATTGGCTGGAGATTGAATCCAGCCGCGCCGGCAGTATTTTAAACACATTTCAGATTAATCCTATGACAATGCTGAAATACACGGATATGAATAACGCTCGCGTTTTTGTAGAAAATGACGGAACACTGACAATCAGCCCCAATGGTCTTTTGGAGTACCATGCATTAGAAAGCGGGCAGGGATTGCGAATATACGAAACGGAGGACAAAAGTGCTTTTGATATTTATGCCGCGGCTTCTGCTGCTGCAAATTTTGTTTATGCTGTGAACGAGGATTTACCCAAAAGTGCGTTTACATCCATTCGTTTTAGTACAGATTTGATTGAAAATAATTCTCAAGGAAGTTACACCATCGAATTTGATCTGTGCGCCGGCGGGATTCCTGTCATGCAAACGGATCCGGTAACCGGCGAGCGCTGCCATAGCATTACCATGCGGATTGAAAACGGTTATTTAAAACAATACCGTCAATTTGTAAGACTGTACAGCGAGTCGGATTCGACAGAACCGGTTACCCCGGTTATTAATGCCATGGATGGATTAATTGATACATTGAATCCACAGACGGAGTATCTAAGCGTATTTAATGTTTCCAGATGCTATGTAGACGATGGAGCTGCTGAACTGCTGGCTCCGCAGTGGAAAGTAGGCGTGGAAGGGATTCAAACAATTCTAACGGTAAAGTAGGTGGTTTTTTATGAATTGGGATAAGGCGAAAAATATTTTAATTATTTTTTTCCTATGTGTCAACCTTTGTCTTTGCACGATTTTGGTTTATTTAAAACGGAGCGACCTTGTCCTTTCAGATACTGCGATTGAGTCTACCGTTGAACTTTTAAATCAACATGGCATTACGATGGCTGATGATGATATTATCCCAAAAGAAAAATTTAAAAATCAAAGCTACAATTTAACCGCATTTACCATTGAAAACGAAAATATGCTGGAGGCGTGGCTTGGTGCAGGCTACAGTCTTTCGGAAGAAAATTCCAGCTTGTACCAATATATATACAAAAATGGAAACAGGCAATTAACCATAAACAAGACTGGGCTTCTTTTTTATTCTGATAAAAGTGCCGTTCTTGCATCCCCGAAAGAAGAAAAAGAGATAGAATCAGAATTGACGGACAAATTAAAAAAATTCAATTTAAAAGACGATGCGTTTTATTTCCAGGATGTCTGGTTTGAAAATGGCCTGTATCATTGTATTATATCTCCAATGGTAAATGACACCAAAATCATTGGGATTCAATTAGAAATCGCAGCAGATCACGAAGAAATCATTTCCATCTCCGGGAACTGGTTCACTTTTAGTGGAGTGGATACTTTCGAAAACTCCGGTTTGCTTGACATTACTGCCGTGTTAGCAAACATGATTTTTTTAGAAGAAAAACCGACAAATATGATTACAGAAATATTTTATGCGGCGTTTGTCCCAGAAGATTACATTAATAATAAAATAGTGACGGCAACTCCGGTTTATGTTTTTCAATGTACTGACGGGCATGAATATATTTTTGATGCGCGTTCCGGAGAACTGCTTGTCAGTTAGATCTGTTTACGAAAGGAGAATTTACAGTTGTTTGTCGATATTGCTGAAATTAAAATAAAATCCGGAAACGGTGGCAATGGTCTTGTTTCTTTTCATAGAGAAAAATATGTCGCAGCCGGAGGACCGGACGGCGGAGATGGCGGAAACGGCGGTGACGTTATTTTTCAAGCGGATGCCCAGATGTCTACACTAATGGATTTTCGCTATCGCAAGCAATATAAGGCGGAAAACGGGGAAGACGGCCGTGGGAAAAAATGTTCCGGAAAAAACGGAAACAATTTAATTGTCAAAGTTCCGGCTGGAACACTGGTAAAAGATTCTCACAATGGCAAAATTATTGCGGACTTAAAACATCATGGAGACCGTTTTATCGCCGCAAAAGGCGGAAAAGGAGGGTGGGGCAATGTACATTTTGCCACTCCAACCTGTCAAGTGCCTAAGTTTGCTAAACCCGGACAGAGAGGGATAGAACGCGATATTACATTAGAATTAAAACTGTTAGCGGATGTAGGGCTTGTAGGATTTCCCAACGTTGGGAAATCAACGCTTTTGTCTGCTGTCAGCGGTGCCAGACCTAAAATTGCCAATTATCATTTTACAACCTTAGAGCCAAATCTAGGCGTTGTGGAATTAGGAGACGAGCGCAGTTTTGTCCTTGCCGATATTCCCGGCATTGTAGAGGGCGCTAATACCGGCGTGGGATTGGGACACGAATTTTTGCGCCATATTGAAAGGACCCGATTATTGCTTCACGTTGTAGATGTTTCAGGAATAGAGGGAAGAGATCCGTTTACTGATTTTCAAATTATTTGTGATGAAATGAAAAAATTCAATGAAGATCTTGCGAAGCGTCCGCAGATTGTAGTAGCAAACAAAATAGATATAATTGTAAATGCACAAGGATATGAAAAATTTTGTGATGAGATAAAAAAATTGGGGTTGCCATTTTTTGCAATTTCTGCTGCTGCACACACGGGTACGAAAGACTTAATGCAATATGTTGCCAGAAAACTGAAGGATCTGCCAATTCCCGAATTTAATGTAGCAGAAGACTTTTTCTATGAAACACCTGTAAATGATGAGGACTTTACAATTTCAATTGACAATGGGGTATATGAAATATCCGGCAGCCGAATTGAAAAAATTGTAAATAGCACAAACTTTGAAGATTATGAATCGCTTCAGTTTTTTCAGCGTGCTCTCCGTAACCTGGGTGTGATCGATGCATTGGAGGAGCAGGGAATTGAAGAAGGGGACACAGTGCGGCTGTATGAGATCGAATTTGAATACATGAGGTAAACTTTCATGACAGAATTTACACAAAATGCATATGCAAAAATCAATTTATCCTTAGATGTACTTTCTAAGCGGGCGGACGGTTATCATAATGTTTCTATGGTTATGCACCAGGTGTCTTTAGCGGACACCGTTACATTAAGACCTCTAGAACAGGAAGGAATCCAATTGACTTCTGACAGTGCGCAAATCCCGCACGATGAAAAAAACATTGCTTTCCAAGCAGCGCAATTAATGCTTAACCGGTTTGGTATCCATCATGGCATTCACATTCATATTCATAAAGAAATTCCGGTAGCTGGCGGGATGGCCGGTGGAAGCACAGACGCCGCAGCTGTTATTTGTCTGTTGAATCAAGCCTTTCAGTTAGATTTAAGCAAGGAAACATTAATGTCATTGGCCCTGGAACTGGGGGCTGATGTCCCTTATTGCATATTTGCCCGGCCCGCGCTTGCAGAAGGAATCGGGGAAAATTTAACGGAAATTTGCGGACTTCCGCCTTGTAAAATTGTTATTGTTAATCCTAATATTGAAATTTCTACCAAAGAGATATATGAGGAAATTGATCAGGTACATTATGTGGAAAAACCTAACAATCACCGTCTGATAGAACTCTTAAAAGAACAAAATTTAAAAGAAGCCTGTGTTTACATGAAAAATGTTATGCAGCCAATCAGCATAAAAAAATGCCCAAAAATTGCAGAGATATTGCAATCGCTGCAATCGCTCGGCGCAATACGCGCGATGATGACCGGTAGCGGGGCAACCTGTTTTGGAATATTTTCCTGTAAAAGTAAACTAGAAAATGTTTCTGCTTTATTTCCGGATTGTTTTGTAAAAATAACATCACCATATTGGGGTGGAGCAGACTAACATTTTAACAAAGATTTTGCTGTTTTATCTTGCATTTTATATATTTTATGATACAATCATATAGAAAAACTGATTAAGGAGTGTTTTTTGTGCGAAAGGTATTATGTGTTTTGGTAAGTTTGTTATTGTGCTGCAGTGTTTTTTCCGCTTGTTCTAATCAGACGAATTCTGATGAGGGTACGTTTGTAAAACTCGAATTGGAAAGCGGCGATGTTATCATAATGCAGCTTTTCCCTGATATTGCCCCAAAAACAGTAAAGCATTTTTTGGAAAATGTTAATGATAAGTATTATGATGGCAAAGTATTTCACCGTGCAATTAAAGGCTTTATGATTCAAGGGGGATCTGCTGACGGAAACGGTGTTGGCGGAAGCGGCAGAACGGTAAAAGGCGAATTTAAAGAAAACGGATTTGAAAATAACTTAAAACATACACGCGGTGTTGTATCCATGGCCCGATCAAGTGATTTTGATTCTGCAAGCGGACAATTTTTCATTATGCACGCCGCAGCACCGCACTTAGACGGGCAATATGCCGCTTTTGGAAAAGTGGTTGAAGGAATGGATGTCGTTGATAAAATTGCAGAAATGCCTGTTGGCGGGGCAAACGGAGATGAACTTTTGGAAAAACCTGTAATTCGTTCCATTCGCGTTTTAACAGACTACCAGCCTCCGCAGCAATCGGGTTCGCCCAGCCAAGCGACTGCTTCTGCCGCGGCAACTTCCACATCAAACGCGTCTTAATACAGAAAAAGATCGTGCAATATGCCAAAAGTTATGTGAAATGGCATAATTTTGCAAAATATACTTGAATATTTTAAGCAAATGTTGTAAAATATATATTGACAAAAAGGTAACAATAAAATTTAGGAGGTTTATAAAATGGCAGCAAAAGTTGGTATTAATGGTTTTGGCCGTATCGGTCGTCTGGTATTCAGAGCGGCAATGCAAAATGGTAAAGTTGATGTTGTAGGTATCAATGATCCGTTTATTGATTTGGATTACATGATGTATATGCTCAAATATGATACGGTTCATGGCCAGTTTGATGGCACAATTGATAAAAAAGATGGTAAATTAGTTGTAAACGGTAAAGAAGTTTGCGTTTATGACAAAATGAATCCGGAAGAAATTCCGTGGAAAGAATGCGGAGCAGAGTATATTGTTGAATCTACCGGCGTATTTACAAAAACGGAAAAAGCAATGGCTCATATTAATGCAGGTGCTAAAAAAGTTGTAATTTCAGCGCCGTCACCGGATGCTCCAATGTTTGTTATGGGCGTGAATAATGATAAATATACCAGCGATATGCAGATCATTTCCAATGCTTCCTGCACAACAAACTGCTTGGCACCGATTGCGAAAGTTCTGCATGATAACTTTGGCATTACAGATGGTTTAATGACAACCGTTCATTCTACAACCGCTACACAGAAAACCGTTGACGGTCCTTCCAAGAAAGACTGGAGAGGCGGCCGCGCAGCTGCAGGCAACATTATTCCTTCTTCTACTGGTGCTGCTAAGGCAGTTGGAAAGGTTATTCCTGAATTGAACGGAAAACTTACCGGTATGTCAATGCGTGTACCGACATTGGACGTTTCTGTTGTTGACCTTACAGTAAATCTTGCAAAACCGACCAAATATGAAGATATTTGCGCAGCAATGAAAAAAGCATCTGAAAATGAATTAAAAGGAATTTTAGGCTACACGGAAGATGCTGTAGTATCTTCTGACTTTATCGGTGATTCCAGAACTTCTATTTTCGATGCAACTGCTGGTATTGCTTTGACAGATACTTTTGTGAAAGTTGTTTCTTGGTATGACAACGAATGGGGTTATTCCAACAAAGTTGTTGATCTGATTGCTTACGCATATGGTGTAGACAACAAATAATTTCGATTAAAAAATAAGTTAAAACCGGGATTCTAAATAATGTGGGAGTGTTGCGCAAACCGTGTAAATAGAATAATCTTCTAAACAATTGTTAATAATATAAGTGGCTTTTTCCGTACGGCAGGATACGGCAACGCAGGAG